>JBHIEQ010000093.1:0-9094 GCA_046760725.1 Gemmatimonadales bacterium | reverse complement strand
AGCGCCGCGGCGGCGGGCCACGCGAGCGATGAGCGCTGGGTTCCTGTTCGGCACACAGGGCTGGTGCTACGACTCCTGGGTCGGGCCGTTCTATCCGCCCGGGACGCGCGGCGCGGACATGCTGACGCAGTACGGCCGAGCGTTCTCCACGGTGGAGGTGGACTCCACCTTCTACGCCATTCCGGCAACGCCCGTGGTCGAGGGCTGGCGCGCCAGGGTACCCGACGGCTTCAAGTTCGCTCTCAAGGTCCCGCAGCAGGTCACCCACGAGAAGCGACTGGTGGAGGTTTCCGAGGTGCTCGGTCGTTTCCTCGCCCGCGTGAGCCTGCTCGAGGATCGACTGGGTCCGCTCCTCGTGCAGCTGAGCCCCGCCTTCAAGCCGACCGCCGACAGCCACCATGTGCTGAAGGAGTTCGTGAACGCCCTGCCCGACGAGTACCGCTGGGTGGTGGAGTTCCGCGACCAGCGCTGGATCGTGCCCGAGACGCTGGAACTGCTGGGACTCAAGGGCGTGGCGCTGGCGCTCGTGGATGGGAGGTGGATCAGGCGCCGCACGACCCTCGAGTTGTGTCTCAGGCCCACGGCACACTTCGCCTATCTGCGGTGGATGGGCCCGGGCCGGCGCTACACCGACTACTCGCGGGTACAGGATCCGGCGCGCCGAGAACTTGCCATGTGGACCGACGCGCTGCTCGCGCTCGCCGACCGGGTGGATACGGTGTACGGTTACGTGAACAACCACTTCCAGGGCCACGCACCGCACAGCGCGCGCGAGCTTCAGCGCATCGTCGGGCAGGAGCCGGTGGAGCCGGCCTCGTTGCGAGAGCAGGTGGAGCTGTTCTGACGGCGCCGTACGACTCGCATTAGATTGGGGCCGGGAGGGACTGTTTGTGTCTGTCTATCGCGTTCTCTTCGTTGATGACGATCCGCAGGTGCTCTCCTCGCTCGGCGGCTACTTCGAGCGACTGGGACACGAGGTCTATCGTGCCGCCGATGGGCGGGAAGGCGTAGAAGTCTGGAACCGCGTGGAGCCCGACGTCACGGTTCTGGACCTGCACATGCCCGGCATGGACGGCATGCAGGTGCTCGAGATTCTCCGCAAGGAGAATGCGATGGTGATCGTGCTCACCGGCTACGGTGAGATCGAGAACGCCGTAGAGGCGATGCGCCTGGGAGCGGAGAACTTCCTCACGAAGCCGGTCGAGATGTCCCACCTCGTGCAGGCCGTGGAGAAGGCTGCCGAGAAGAGCGGGCTGCGTCGCGAAGTCGTCGAGCTGCGCGAGAGGCTACGCCCTAGCGTCAAGAGACGGATCATGCGCTTCGCGGTGTTCGCGGTGCTCCTGGCAGCGGCTATCGCGATCGGGACGTTCATTGGAGGAGGCGAGGCGGAGCGCCCGATGGCGCCCATTCCGGTGCCGATCGACACCGCGCCAGGCTAGGTTGGCTGAGGTCGCAGCGCAGCCGCGGTGGCGGGGAAGCGGTCGGTCACTGCCGCTGTTCGCGATCCTACCGCTCCTGCCGCTCGCACCTGCGTGCGCGCGCCCCGAGTCACGGAGCGTCGGGAGCGCCACCATCACCCTCGCCACCACCACGTCCGTGAGAGACAGCCGGCTGCTCGACGCGCTGCTCCCGCCGTTCGAGCGAGCGACAGGCTACGATGTCAAGGTGCTGGCCGTGGGGAGCGGTCAGGCGCTCGAGCTGGGACGGCGCGGTGAGGCGGATCTGCTCTTGGTTCACGATCCGGAGGGTGAGCGGGCTTTCGTGGAGGGAGGGTACGGCAAGGCACGGGTGCCGCTCATGCACAACGAGTTCGTGATAGTCGGGCCATCCGCCGACCCCGCTCGGGTGAGAGGTCTCTCGGTCATCCGCGCCTTTCTGCAGATAGCCGACAGTGGAGCCCTGTTCATCTCCCGCGCCGACCGATCGGGCACCCACACAAGGGAACAAGCATTGTGGGCGCTGGCCGGCCGGGCTCCTCGGGGGGCCTGGTACCGGGAGAGCGGTCAGGGGATGAGCGCCACTCTTCAGATCGCCGACCAGTTGGGCGCCTACACGCTGACCGACGTGGGAACGCTGTTCAGTCATCGGTATCCGCTGCAACTCGAGATTCTCGTGGAGGGAGACTCCCTGCTCCACAACCCGTATCACCTGATGGTGCCGGATTCCGGCCACTTTCCCTGGTTGGAGCACGCGGGCGCTCGGGTCCTGCTGGAGTACCTCGTAGGCGATGGGGCGAGAGAAGTGATCGCCGCGTTCGGGAGGGACGAGACAGGGAGAACCCTGTTCGTGCCCGCGCCCGCTCGCCCTTGACCGCTCTGGCACGCCTTCCGTTGTTTCTCCCATGCCCGATCTCCGTCTCGCCATAGCGCAGCTCAGACCGAAGAAGGCTGATTACGGGGAGAACCTGCGGCGCGTAGGCGGCGTGTTCGCCCAGGTGGCAACCATGGATGAACCGCCCGAGCTGATCGTGTTTCCCGAGACGGCGATGTCGGGATATTTCCTCGAGGGCGGCGTGCGTGAGGTGGCGGTCACCGCGGGGACACTGTTTCGCGATCTCGCCGAGCAACACTCGCTCGCCGGTGCACCGCCGCTCGACGTGGCGATCGGTTTCTACGAGGAGTTCCGCAGCCGGTACCATAACTCGGCGCTCTACGCGTCGCTGGGTGGCACGGAGTCCGGGATCAGACACGTCCACCGCAAGATCTTTCTTCCCACCTACGGCGTGTTCGACGAGGAGCGTTTCGTCGATCGCGGCCACTTGGTGCGGGCTTTCGACACGACGTGGGGTCGCGCGGCGATGCTGGTGTGCGAGGATTCGTGGCACTCGCTCGTCGCGACTCTCGCCGCACTCGACGGCGCGCAATTGATCATCGTGCCGAGCGCTTCGCCCGCGCGCGGGATCGGACCCGATCCGGCGGCGGCGGAAGCGGGGGCGCGTCCCGAGAGCGTGAGGAGGTGGGAGCGCGTCGTGCAGCAGATTGCTGAGGAGCACGGTGTGTACGTCGCGTTGGCGCAGCTCTCGGGGTTCGAGGGCGGGAAGGGGTTTCAGGGCAGTTCGACGGTCGTGAGCCCGCGAGGCGAAATCCTGGTGCGGGGTCCGATTCTCGAGGAAGCTCTGGTGACGGCGACGCTCCGTGCGGAAGAGCTAAAACGAGCCCGCTCACAGTCGCCGCTGCTCGCGGACCTGGAGGGGGAGCTGCTCAACCTCCTGAGCAGGAACTCCAGCCGTCCAGCGGCACCGGAGTTCGATCCCGCGGACGAGCGTGCCGAAAGCGGCAAGCCCGGTAGGGCGGCGGCACACGGGGTCTATCCCGCGACACCCGGCACAGATCCGTTGGCGATAGATGCCAGGCTCGTGGAGCGGTGGCTGGTCGCCTTTCTGAGGGAAGAGGTGGTGGCGCGCAGGGGTTCGAGAGGGGTCTGGTGGGAATGTCGGGCGGCGTGGACAGCTCCGTCACGGCGGCGCTCGCTGTCAGGGCGTTGGGCTCGCAGAACGTGATCGGGGTGAGCATGCCGTACCGAGAGTCCAGCAAGACCAGTCGTGAGCACGCGAAGGAGGTAGCGAAGTGGCTGGGAATCGATCTCGTTACCGTGGAAATATCCGATGCCGTGGACTCTTTGCTCGAGAACCTCGACCCCGGGGCGGACCCCACGCGCCGCGGAAACGTGATGGCGCGGATGCGCATGATCACGCTGTTCGATCTCTCAATGAAGCATCGCGCGCTCCCTTTGGGAACGAGCAACAAGAGTGAGCGCCTGCTCGGGTATTTCACGTGGCACGGGGATGACGCTCCGCCGGTCAATCCGTTGGGAGATCTGTTCAAGACGCAGGTTCTCCAGCTCGCGCGTCACCTGGGCATTCCCGAAGCGGTGATCAGCCAACCGCCCTCGGCCGATCTCGTTCGGGGCCAAACCGACGAAGGTGATCTCGGCATAAGCTATGATCGGGCTGACCCCATCCTCTATTGGCTCCTCGACGGCCGGCGGCACGACGAGATCGTGGAGCTGGGCTTCACCGAGGAGGAGGTGCAGAGCGTGGACCGTAGGCTCCAGAGCACCCACTGGAAACGCCGGCTGCCCACGGTCGCGATGGTGAGCGCGGCCGCGATAGGAGAGAGCTATCTCAGACCGGTTGATTACTGAACGGGCGCAGGGCGCGGGCGTAGCGTTAGGAGACCACTTGAGGGCGACGAAGCGTGACGACTGCTGATATCGAGCCGCGGCCGGTGAGTGCCACGCGCTCGGAGATGACCGAGCTGATGATGCCCCACATGGCGAACGTGTTGGGCAACGTGTTCGGCGGGGTGATTCTGTCTCTGGTGGATCGCGTTGCCGCGGTGGCCGCGATCCGCCACGCTGGTGGGCCGTGTGTCACCGTGTCGGTCGATCGCGTTGACTTCCGCGAGCCCATTCACGTGGGCGAGCTGGTGACAGCCACCGCGAGCGTCAACTACGTCGGCAGGACGTCGATCGAGGTGGGCGTTCACGTCGAGGCCGAAGACATCATCAAAGGCGTGAGACGTCACACGAACAGCTGTTTGGTGACGTTCGTGGCGATCGATGATGAGGGCCGGCCGCGGCGGGTCGCCCCGGTCCTCCCGGAGTCCGACGAGGATAAGGCCCGGTACGAGGAAGGCAAGCGGAGACGCGAGGCTCGTCTGGGCGGATGACCTTCGCTCGCGTCGTAGCCGTTCTCTCCGGTGGAGGAGCCAAGGCCACCGCCCACGTGGGTGCTCTCAAGGCATTGGAAGAGCACGGGCTCAGGCCGGTGCACTACGTGGGCACCTCGATGGGTGCGGTCGTGGCCGCCTGTTATGCGTGCGGTCTCGGGTATGACGAAGTGCTGCAGCGGTTCTCCCTCATTAGCCGCGGGGCGGTTGCCGTCCCGTCTCCCGGCCTGCTCTTGGGCCCTCTGGCGGCGAGTCTTCTGAGGAGAGGGCCCTTGGAAGAGACTCTCGCGGCGCTCGTGCCGGCCCGCCGCTTCGGCGAGCTGGAGATTCCGCTGACGGTGACGGCCGTGGACGCACAAAACGGCAGGCTCGTGCTGTTCGGCGCGGGAGGGCGCGTGCACGTGCCGCTCATCGATGCCCTCGCCGCATCATGCGCGCTGCCGGTCTATTACCCGGCCAAGCGAATCGGAGACCGCTCGTACGTGGATGGCGGGATGCGGGCGGTACTCCCGTTGGACGTAGGGGCGCGATTCGACCCTGACCTCTTGTTTGCCGTGCACGCGGGACCGTGGCTGCTCGGCGAGTCAGCCGAGCACACCGGCCCCGTGCCTCCGATACTCCGGGCGCATAACACGGCAACCTCGATTCTCATGGCGCAGCAGGCGGAGGCCGTGGTGGAGCGGTTCAGGGAAGGTCCCGTGCCGCTTGTGTTCGTACGGCCGTCCGTCGGGCGCGAGGCGACGTTCCACGTGGGTGCGGTGGGCGAGTTCGTGGCGGAGGGGTATCGAGCCGGGGTGCGGGCGCTCCAATCGGTTTCGATCACCTCTGGCCGTCCCTCATCGCCCCGCGCCGCTCAGCGCCGTCGATCCCCGGCCCGGAGGGAACGGAAGGCGGGTGGCGTGAAGAAGGCACGCAAGGGGCGCGAGGGGCGCAAGGGGCGCAAGGGGCGCAAGGGGCGCAAGGGGCGCAAGGGGGGCAAGGGGGGCAAGACGGAGAAGCAGCCGGGTGACTAGCTCGCGGGCGGTTGCGTGTTGTTAGCTTTAGGGTCCCGCCGTCTCACATCCTACGGAGCCTAGCTGGCGCGAGATGCCCATCAAGTACTTCACGCTGGAAGAGGCCAATTCAACGCTGCCATACGTGAGCCGTATCGTGCAGGACATCGTAACTGAGTACGAGCGCTGGAGGGATTGTATCTACCGCTACGAGGTCATAGCCGCCAACAGTAACGGCGCGAGCGGCGAGACGGACGAGCAGGCTGAGTTGCGCAGAGAGGTGGACCAGGTCGCACGCCGTATCAACGGCTTCATCGAGGAGCTTGGAGCTGTCGGTTGCATCTTCAAGGGCTTCGAGGGCGGACTGGTCGATTTCTACAGCAAGCTGGAGGATCGGGACATATTCCTCTGCTGGAAGCTGGGAGAGTCGGAGATACAGTACTGGCACGAGGTCGATGCGGGTTTCGCGGGGAGGAAGGCGCTGGTGCCTGAACTGGTGAACGGAGGCTCTAACTGATGCACCTCGTGCGGTTCATTCACTTATTTGGCTCGGCGCTGTGGATCGGGGGAGGCCTCGCCGCCATGTTGCTCGCCATTCGCTCGAGGGCTGAGGCGCCAACCGTGCGAGCGGGAGTATATCGCCTGATGGTCGGCGTGCAGACGATGGTGATAGGTCTCGGCGCGCTGCTCGTGGTGGTCTCTGGCGTGCTCCTCACGATGGACGTTGCGTCCAACGGAGGCGCTGCTCAGATGGGTCTGGGTCTCTGGATCATGCAGATCACGGGTCTCTTGGGGGGTCTAGCAGTGTTGTTCGTGCAGCTTCCCACGGCGGTCAAGCTGGGCGGATTGGCCGTGCCTGACGACGATGGAAACCTGCCTCCGGCTTTCGAGCGGCTTCAGCGGCGCTCCGCGTTCGTGTCGGCGAGCGCCGGAACCCTCGCCGTCATAGCCATGCTCGCCTGGGCGGTACTCTGATCCGCTCGGCTTCCACGCATCGCACAATCTGATGGCCGAAGGCTACGGTAGCTGGCGACTCACACAGTCTTTTCGGATGATGCGTGAGCAGCGTCCCGGTGTGAGACAGCTCGTTGGCCGGTGGTCCCTCCGTGCTGCGGCTCACATGGGACGCATCTCCTACCTCATGGTCGAGATTGCGCGCGGGCTCGCGGAGGTGAGGATCTGGGTGCCGCGGGCGTTCGAGCAGGCGATCCACGTGGGTTACGGATCCCTGTTCATCGTTTTTCTCATTGCGGGATTCGCGGGCGGCGTCACATCGCTCCAGACCGGCTATCAGTTCACCGCCAGCATCCCCGTCTATTTCGCGGCGGGTGTCATAGTGAAGTCGATCATTCTGGAGATGGGCCCGGTCCTCACGGCGCTCATTCTCGCGGGACGGATCGGCGCCCGCTACGCCGCGGAGCTGGGCACGATGCGCGTGACCGAGCAGATCGACGCGCTCGAGAGCTTGGGCCGCTCTCCCGTCTCGCATCTCGTGATCCCGCGCGTCGTCGCGGGCACGCTCCTTCTGCCGGTGCTCGTGATCTATGCCGACGCCGTCGCGATCGGCGCGGGATGGTTGCTCTCCAAGAGCTCGCTCGGCATCACCAATGCCGACTTCGCCTTCGGCGTGCGGTTCTGGGTGGAGCCGTTCGACATGTGGTACTCCATGATCAAGTCGTTCTTTTTCGGCTTGGCCGTGACGGTGGTGCCGTGTTACGTGGGCTTCAACACGCAGCAGGGCGCCGAAGGGGTGGGGAACGCCGCCACGGCCGCGGTGGTGAGCGGCTCCGTGTTGATCTTGGCGCTCGACGCGGTGTTGGCGCAGCTCCTTTTGACGTGATCGAGCTCATCGACGTTCGCAAGAGCTTCGGCGATACGGTCGTCTTGGACGGTGTCGATTTCACCGTGACCGATGGCGAGACCGTGGTGCTTCTGGGTCCGTCGGGTGTCGGAAAGAGCGTGTTGCTCAAACACATCAACGGGCTGATCCGACCCGACTCGGGGCAGGTCTGGGTGGACAACATGTGCGTGCCCGATCTCAACCGGCGTGAGCTGGCCAAGCTCAGGACCAGGATCGGATATGTCTTCCAGTTCGGCGCGCTGTTCGATTCTCTCAGCGTGTACGAGAACATACGGCTGGGGATCACGGACGAGGCTTGCGCATCCGATAGGGCCTACTGCACACAGCGGGTTCGCGAGTGTCTCAGTTTGGTCAACTTGTCGCCCGAGACGGCGGACAAGTATCCCGCCGATCTGTCCGGGGGGATGAAGAAGCGCGTGGGGATCGCGCGTGCCATTGCGGGCAACCCGACGTATCTGTTGTATGATGAGCCGACGTCCGGGCTGGATCCCGTCAACGCGGATATCATCGACGAGTTGGTCGAGAAGTTGCAGGGAGAGCTGGGTGTGACGAGTGTTGTGGTGTCGCACGACGTGCGCGGATCGTTTCGGCTGGGCGATCGGGTGGTGCTGCTCAAAGACGGACTGATCACCGCTGAAGGTCCGCCCGACGAGCTCAGGGACAGCGACGACGAGGACGTGCGGGAGTTTCTCGAGCGCGATTTCGGGACACCGACGATCACGGGATGAGTTAGCCGATGGATCTTCATTACAAGCAAGAGCTTCAGGTGGGTCTCTTCGTCATCGTGGCGCTCACGCTCCTGATAGGCGGGCTCCTGTGGTTGACTGGCCGCACCGTTGGTGGCCGCGGGCGCGTCACGGTGGACGTGGTGTTCGAGTCCGTACAGGGTCTCACCGTGAACGACCCCGTTCAGATATCCGGTGTGAGAGTTGGCAGGGTTGCCGGGATCGATTTGGAGCGCGCGGGACGCGTGGTGGTGAAGCTCGAGGTGGCCGAGAGTGTGCGTCCCAGGCGCGATGCGCGCGCTCTCGTGAGGGCGCTGGATTTTCTCGGGGCCAGGTACGTGGACTACGATCCGGGAACCTCGGATGAGTTCATCGATGAGGACGAGGTGTTGACCGGCACGAACGAGGTGGATTTCACAGCCGCCGCGGCCCAGCTGGGTGACCGCGCCGCCGGTCTATTGACGCGGTCCGAGGCCCTCCTCTCCGAGGAGATGCTGGAGCAGGTGCGCCTGACCATGAAGGCGGCGGAGCGGGCGATGGACGTCATGGCCAGAGTTGGATCGGGTCCGATGGTGAGCGAGGCGGAGGCGACGCTCTCCTCGCTTCAGAACGCCGCCCAGCGGCTCGATTCCACGCTCTCCAGTCCCGATCTCACGAAGTCGGTGGCACAGCTCGACGAGCTCACCACGAACGTCAACGAGATGGCGGCCGGCTTGGCTCTCGCGACCACGGCACTCGGTCAGATCCTCCAGAAGATGGACACGGAGCAGGGTACACTCGGCAAGTTCGTGAACGACACCACTCTCTATCAGGACATGCACGCGGTGTTGACCTCGCTCAGGCTCC
>JBHIEQ010000092.1:0-9161 GCA_046760725.1 Gemmatimonadales bacterium | reverse complement strand
GCGCTGGCTCGACCACTTCCTGCGCGGCATTGCGAACGGTGTCGGGGAACTCCCTTCATGTGGTCGTCCCTACAGTGATCACTGGCTCCGGGCCGCCCGGCGGGCTCCCCGGGCTCTTCAACGTGGTGGTGACGGGTGAGATCGACGCGGCGGTTCCCTTCGAGGTAACGGTGTCGGACTCGGCCGTCGCAGGGACTCGCCGGCTCGGCGTCCTCACCGCCCGGCGCCAGTGAGGGCAAGCGGCGGCGATGGGCGGGTGAGCAGCTCGATCTCCGGGCGCGTCGGCTGGCGTGTCCCGGCGGGTCGCATTACTCTAGCGCTCATGACCCCGACGGGTGAACGCCGGTCGACGCCGGAGCGATTCGATCCGCCGCTCGATCGCATCAAGGCGCGTCAGATGGGCGAGTTGACGCGCGGCGAGAGCCGCTGGGACGTTTTGCTGGAGACGGTGAAGGATCCCTCAGTCGATGCGGTGCGCGGCAGGATACATTTCGTTTCGGGGAACACGCATCGGTTGTCGGGCTGGATATTCCTGGAGTGGGCCGAGAAAGACGTAGAGGTTCGTTTCGGGGAATTCTCCGCTCAGGAGCTATGGAACCTGTTGGACGCATTGAGCGCGAGCTGACGGTCGTTCCATCGCTTGACACCTCTCAGGTCACCGCATAGGGTTCCGCCTCCCTGCCCGTTTGACGGTCCCTCTTCCGGCAGTACGAAGGAGCAACAGTGTCTCGATCACACACACCAATGAAGGTGCCGGCGCATGAAGCCAAGGCGGCGATCCGCGGCGTGAGCATCGACAGCCGCGGGGCGACGAAGCGCGATATCATCGAGCTGGCCAAGGAGCTGGAGGTGGATTTCCTTCGGCTCCAGTTCACCGATATCACGGGAATCAACAAGAACGTAGAGGTGCCTGAGAGCCAGTTCGAGAAGGCGCTCGACGCCGACATCATGTTCGACGGCTCCTCGATCGAGGGATTCGTGCGAATCGAGGAGAGCGACATGATGCTCAAGCCGGACCTCGACACGTTCAAGATCTTTCCCTACGACGACGAGGGCGGGCGTGTGGCCCGCCTGATCTGCGACATCTACAATCCGGACGGGTCGCCGTTCGGTGGTTGTCCCCGTCTCGCACTGAAGCGGCAGATCGAGCACGCGAGGAAGCTGGGATTCGAGATGATGGCCGGCTGCGAGGCGGAGTTTTTCATCTTCCATCTCGACGCCCGCGGCGAACCCTCGACCGAGACCCACGACCACGGGGGATACTTCGATCTGGCGCCGGTGGACCGGGCCGAGCCGATCCGGCGGCTCATCATTCAGGACCTCGTGCACCTCGGTTTCGAGGTCGAGGCCGGTCACCACGAAGTCGCCGAGGGACAGCACGAGGTGGATTTCCGATACGCCGACGCTCTCACGACGGCCGACAACATCGCGACCTTCCGTTTCATCGTCCGGAACATCGCGTATCGCCACGGCTTTCTCGCGACGTTCATGCCGAAGCCGATTCAGGGACAGAACGGCTCCGGCATGCATACGCACCAGTCGCTGTTCAAGGACGGCGAGAACGCTTTCTACGACCCCAAGGGGAGGTGGGAGCTGTCCAGGACGGCGCTGGGCTACATCGCAGGTCTGCTCAAACACGCTCGCGGGTTCTGCGCCGTGACGAACCCGCTGGTGAACAGCTACAAACGACTCGTACCGGGGTACGAAGCTCCGGTCAACGTCGCGTGGAGCATGCGTAACAGGTCGCCGCTCGTCAGGATTCCCGAGCGGCGAGGAAAGGGAACGCGCTGCGAGCTGCGCATGCCCGACCCGTCGGCGAATCCCTATCTCGCCCTCGCGGTGCAGCTCGCGGCCGGCCTGGACGGGATCGAGCAGGATTTGACACCCCCGGATCCCGTCAACAAGAACATTTTCACAATGAGCTACCGGGAACGCCGTCGATACCGAATCGACGAGCTTCCCAGGGATCTCCACGAGGCGCTCGACAGGCTCGAGAAGGACAAGGTGATCAGAGACGCGCTGGGTCCCCACATATACGAGCGGTTCGTGGAGGCGAAGCGTCAGGAATGGCAGGAGTACAGCGCGCGAGTCAGCGCATGGGAGGTCGAGGCATACTTGGGCAAGTACTGATCGGGGGAGGCCGATGGGCCGCTGGACCTTGATGGTGATCGTACTGTCGTCCACTCCGCAGGTGGCCCTGGCACAAGAGGACGCCCCGGTCATCGACAGTATCATCATCGTCACCCACAACGTGTTCGATTCGGCCCAGGCGGCGTCGAACCTCCTCTTCCGAGTGGCGAACGCCATCCACTTCACCACCCACCCCGCCGTCGTGAGACAGGAGCTCCTGTTTCGCAGAGGAGAGCGATACGACTCGGCGCTGGTCGAGGAGACGCTGCGGAATCTGAGGAGGAGGGGCCTGTTCCGTGACGTCACGCTCGATACCGCCCGTACCGGTGATACGGTGAACGTCCTGCTTCAGACGTTGGACGGGTGGACCACCGAGTTGATACTCAACGCCAATTCCACGGCGGACACGGTTACGTGGTCGGCGGGCTTGAGCGAGGGCAACTTCCTCGGCACGGGCGCAAGAGTGGGAGGAGCGTATCGCCGCGAGCCCAACCGCAGCGCGGTCACACTCAGGGCCGGGCTGGACAGAATAGGCGGAACCCGGTTCGGCTTCGACGCCGTGTACGACGACTTGAGCGACGGACGGGTGGGAGTCTGGAGTCTGGGATCGCCGTTCCGGGCGTTCAGCGACCCGTACGGGTTCAACTTCTGGGGTCAGGCGCGCGACCAGCGCGTGCTTCAGTTCAGGGACGGCCAACTGTTCCGGACCTATCAGCGCCGCGTGACACAGCAGAACGCGTGGTACGCCCTGGCGTGGAGGCCTTCGGCCGACGGCTACGCGCGGTTCGGCGTGACCGCGCAGGTGAAGGAAGAGGAGTACGTGCTGGACGCGGTGGCCGGTGAGGCGATCCCCGACACGGTGACCGGCACGGTGGGGCTCTACGCCGAGGTCGCGCGCGCGCGGTTCAAGGTGGTCACACACTACGACGGCTTCGCGCGCGACGTGGACATCGATCTCTCGAGCCGGGTGATACTGAGCGCCAATCTGGCGCCCGCTGCGTTCGGGTATGCGAGCGGAGGGATCGGCCCGCGGATAGAGGCGCAGACCGGCGTCTCGGTCGGGCGGAGCTTTGCGCGGGTGGGTGCGGGAGCGAACGGGCTGTTCAATTCGGCGGGGCTCGATTCGGGCCAGGTATGGATAGCGGCGACCGTGGCGTCGCAGTTCATTCTGCGGCACGCGACAGTGTTTCACATCGAGGCCGCGCGGCGGCGCGGCACTCCGCCGGGCTCCGAGTACGCCCTGGGTCACGGATGGGGGCCGCGCGCGTTCGGGCCCAACGCGTTCACCGGAAACGCCATGGTATGGGCGGCGCTCGAGCATCGCTGGTTTCTGGTGGACGAGGTGATGGGTCTCCTGGGGGTGGGCGTAGCCGCGTTCGCGGACTACGGGGGCGCGTGGTACACGGGTGGGGAGTCGAGGCCGGGAGCTCTAGGGGTGCCCGCCGAGCCCAGGCGCTTTGGTGGGGATGTGGGATTGGGTCTCAGGTTGGGGGCCACGAGATCGACGGGGCAGAACGTCGGTCGGATGGATTTGGCTTATCGGTTCGGGGAGGGGTTCGAGGGGGGGCGCTGGGTGTTCAGCTTCGGGCGCGGTTTCGCGTTTTGAACCCGAACATCGTCTACTACGACACGCTCCGCGGTCGCTTCCACGAACACACCCACACCATCACCGGGGCCCCATCCCTCAGGAAAAAGTGTCAACCATGTCCCCGGACATTCTGTCGGTACAGTCCGGGCTGATCCTTTACACACTGTTCTAGGCTGATCCTTTACACTCGCGCCAGGTTGGCGGGCACCGGGAGGTGCCTATGCCCTGGAGCGAGGTCACAGTGGTCAATCAACGCACGCGGTTTGTGGCGGACGTCGAGCGCGGGGTCTTCACGATGACGGAGCTCTGTCAGCGCTACGGGATCAGTCGGCCGACGGGCTATTTGTGGTGGGCACGCTACCTCGAGGGAGGGCCCGAGGGGCTGCACGACCGGTCGCACCGTCCTCGCCCGGCTCTCGCAGCTCGCCGTCTGGTGGATCAAGCTCGGCATCGTCCCCGAGCTCATCGAGCCCGGCCACCCCGAGCAGAATCCCCGGCACGAACGGCTCCATCGGACGCTCAAAGCCGAGACCACGCGCCCGCCCGCCTCGTCCGTCCGGGCGCAACAAGCCCGCTTCATCCGGTGGCAGCGGCACTACAATGCCGAGCGGCCCCACGAGGCGCTCGGCCAACGGCCGCCCGCGACGGTCTATCGCCCCGCCGCGCGGCCGTTGCCGGCGCAGCTCGCACCCCCGGACTATCCGGGGCATTTTGAAGTGCGGTTAGTCAGTCGCAATGGCGGCATCCGGTGGCAGGCGCACCGCGTGTCCGTCAGTCATACCTTGATGGAGGAGTACATCGGCTTCGAAGCGATCGACGACGGCCTGTGGGACGTCTACTTCTACCAGTGCCACCTCGGCCGGTTCGACGAACGCCTCGGCCGCATCATCGAAGACCGAGGCCGCCTGTTTCGACACTTCTTCCGGCGAGCGTGTAAAGCATCACCCTAGAACAAACTGTCAAGGATCAACCCGACCGTTCACCGTCATCCCGAGGTTGCGCGCAGCCGCCGCCGCACCCACTCAAGGAATCCGTCGCGGTCCCGGGTCCCCGCCGCTACCTCCAGAATCACCTGCTCCGCCTCCGTAACCGGCGCATCCAGCTCCGATCCATTAAGAACGAGAAACGTCTCCAGCGCAGCGTGACCGACGCGTTTATTCCCATCTACAAAAGGATGGTTCTGAATAATCGAGTACCCGAGGGCCGCTGCCTTGCTTGCGAGATCAGCATAGAGATCCTCACCGCCGAACGTCATGCGAGGCTGCGCCACAGCTGACTCCAGGGCACCCAAGTCCCGAAGCTCGGACGCTCCCCCGGTCGTCGCGATGATCCGCCGATGCAGCTCAAGCACCTCGCCCAAGCTGAGGTAGCGCACCTAGGCGAGGCGCCGATATAGCTCGTGATTCTTCTCTAGGACGCGCGTGGCCGCCGTCTCGAACTCTTGCGCCGGCTGCGTCACGAGATCGCGCACGGCGGCTGCCGCCAGCTCTTGGACTGGCACATTCAGGCGCCGCGCAGCCTCTGTGAGGCGGCGCTCGGCGTCGTCTGGAAGCTGAAGCGAGATCGTCATCTCGGTGTACCTCTAGGAGGGAAAATACGACGGATCTCAATACCTGACCAGCGGCTCGCTAACGGTCCCGAAATGAACCGCGGGCGTCATGCCTGCCGTACAACAAACATGACTTCCTTATCCCCGCATCGGAGGTCAACCTGTCTGCGGAACTCGGAACCGCGCGCGCCCGTCGGCTCCATTCCTTGACAGCGCACTTCTTAATGGTGTTATGCCTCAAGTATGGATGTGATCTGGCGGCGAAGCTCGGGCACACGATTCAGTACGACATCCCAGACGATCTCGTAATCCACCCCGAGATAGTCATGAACCAGCCGATCACGCATTCCAGCCATCGCTCGCCATTCGACTTCCGGGTACTGAGCCCGAAAACCGTCGGGTATCTTCTTAGCGGCTTCCCCGATGATCTCGAGGCTCCGCACGAAGGCGCGTCGCAACGTCTCGTCAGACGTGAAGGCCTCGAACGTCAGGCCCTCGCGGGTCGCGAGCAGGTAGTCTATCTCGATGAGGATGTGGCGGAGGTAGTCACGCGGCTCGAAGGACATCCTCGGCCTCGGCCAGGATCCGTGGCCCAATGAACGGGGAAAGGGCCTCCACGGTGACCACTTCGACTCGTCGGTCGAGACACTCCTCGAGGAGCTCAGAGAGAGAGAGCAGATGATCGAAGGACTTCCTCCCAGCAGCGAACGCGACGAGAACATCTACGTCGCTGTCCGGGCGTGCCTGATCACGGAGAACTGACCCGAACAGAGCCAACCGCTCGACTCCGAGGGCCCGGATCTCGGGCTCGGCTTCTTGGAGGCGGCGGACCGCCTCGGCTCGGGTGAGGGGCTCGGTACTCATGCTACAAATCTACCGTCAGGGTATCCCGACGCAACGCGCCCCTCTTGAGGCATAACGTCGCGCGTTTCAGCCGCGAAGGCGCGGCGGCCTTCTGCCATGGAGCCGCCGCAGCGAGACGCGCCGCGCCTTCGACAGATGCAAACGCTTGATAGGAGCGCGGCACGTATTACATTGTATGACATGAAGACCTCCGCCCTCACTATCCGGCTGGACCGCGACCTCGAACGGCGCCTCGCGCGGTTGGCACGCCGGACCGGGAGGAGCCGCAGCGACCTCGTGCGCGACGCCCTGCGGCGCCAACTGGCACTGGCCGAATTCCGCGAACTCCGACGCCAGATTCTACCCTTGGCCGAGGCCCGAGGCTACCTGACGGATGAAGACGTCTTCCGTGACGTCTCTTGAGAATCGCGCTCGACACCAACGTCATCGTTAGCGCGCTGGCAACCCGTGGCCTCTGTGCCGATCTTTTTCAGGCGGTACTGGCGGAACACGACCTGCTCGTCGGCGAGACGGTGCTCGGAGAGCTACGCCGCGTGCTGACTCGTAAGCTTCGCCTGCCAGACGCCACGATCGATGCCATCGAGGCGTTCCTCCAGCGCCAAGCGATCGTCGTCACGGCGGAGAGGGTTGCCGCCACCGGTAAGCTCGAACCCGCGGACGGGACCGTCCTCGCAGAAGCTGCTGCCGGTGCGGCGGACGTGCTGGTCACCGGTGATAACGACCTTCTGGAAATCCAAGACCCGCCGCTGACGATCGCTTCACCACGCCAGCTTTGGGAATTGATTCGTCGCGCCCCCTAACACGGATAGCGCGTAAGCGGCGGGCGACCTCTCCACCAGCATGCGCGGAACGTGAACGGCTGACAGTCACTGCTCGACGCACAACCAAACGAGTTCCCTTAGAACGAACGCGCCCGCTGCAGCAAGCGCTTGTTATGCCGCGAGCTCACCCAAGCGGGTCCGGCGCGCCAAGATTGCGGCAGATCTTCCGAGCGAGAACGTTCGAGATTTCGGTGTGGCGAGGGACCGCTTCGGTCGCACCAGTTTGAGGATTGCACCAGAGGGAGTGAGAGCGACCTTCGCGCTTGAGATAGCACCCATGGCGGCGCAGGTGCCGAAGCAGAGCCGCGCGCTTCACTTGAGTGAGACGGTCGTTCGCTCCGCATCGTCAGGGGCGCCACGTAAGCCATCCTCCCGGCGATCCTCGAGTATGAGCTCGATCGCCTCGGCGAGGCTTTGCCGGGCTTCGTCCTTCGTCCGGCCCTGCCCGTTGGCCCCCGGGATTTCAGGACAGTACGCGATATACCAGTCGCCGTCCCGCTCAATAATGGCCGTAAACTCGTGCTTCATATCGATCCTCAGGTCGCCCCTGCCCCAATATAGCCATCCGCTAGCCTCGCGGCATAACGACTCGCGTTTCTGCTGCGCACCACTATGTGGACCGCAAGCGAAGCGCGCGACCCTCGTCTACATTCGCGAGCTCCGCCGATACCCAGACTTCACTGGTGCTCTCGACGCGTTGCACATAAGCGCCGTAGTCAATCGCGAATCGCTGCCTGACACGATACCGCTCCGTCGTGAGCCCGAGGATCGGCTCGCCGCCGCCAAGCTCCTCCACGTCGATAGACACCTCGGAAACATCTGAATCACTTCGCTAGGTGAACAACTCCCCGAAGTCCCTCACGCCGCGCTCCGAAGGGATGACGACCCTCGGACGATCATTCCGGCGGATGAGGACGTACATACCGGATCTGAAGTCTGGGTCCATGTTCTCGAACCCAAGCCCTTCCATCTCGAGCCGCACATGACCCTGAGCGATCCTGATCGTCAAGGTCCCGCGTACAGTGCCGTCCTCAGCCGTCACGCGCTGGGTGACGACATGCCCATCCACTGCTTCCGGCAGCGGCTCTTGGGCGGCGAGCCCACTCCCTCCCGGGTGCAGGACCGGGATCAGAGCCAGTGCCATCAGCGGCGCATTAACCTCGAGCGCGCTCATTCTGGCGCCTCCTTTGACCGGCAATCGACGTGCCTTCACTGAGCTGTTGGGTCCTGCATCCTAACGATTCTGCCAATCAGCTGCCGGCGACTCGCTGATCGGCAACCGAACGCTGAATGTGCGCCTCCCTCGGAGGCTCTGCTCTTTCATAAGGTCGCGTTAGGCAACTTGCGCGCCCATACAATATCTTGTATAGTTGACCGTGGACGTGAAGGCGCTCGTCTGGCTCGGGTCGTCGCGCGATGATGTGCGCGGGTTTCCCGACATCCCGCGCCAGCGCGTCGGCCATGAGCTGTTCCAGGTGCAACGAGGCCTGAACCCCAGTGATTGGAAGCCATTCGGGACGGTCGGAGCTGGCGTCGTGGAGCTTCGGGTCGAGGCGGAGGGAGCGTTCCGGGTGCTGTACGTGGCGAAGTTCTCGGAGGCTGTCTATGTCCTCCATGCCTTTCAGAAGAAGACCCGGCGGACGCGGCAGGCTGACATCGACGTGGCGCGCAAGCGCTTCCGCAACCTCGAGCGCTGGCGGAAACAGCAACGCCGGTAGGAGGATGACATGAGCACCAAGATTCACCGGTCATCGGGCAATGTGTTCCGCGATCTCGGGTTCGACACTGAGGAGGCCGAGAACCTGCGGCTGCGCTCGGAACTGATGATCCAGATCAGAAAGCTGATCGAACGACGGGACCTGACGCAGGCCGCTGCCGCCAAGCTCTTTGGGGTCAGCCAACCGCGTGTGAGCGACCTGGTGCGGGGGCGGATCGACCTGTTCAGCATCGACGCCCTGGTCAAGATGCTCGCCCGGGCCGGCATTCAAGTACGGCTGGTGTTGAAACGATCTTCAGAAGTTGCATAACGGTTCGCAAATCTGCTGCGGGCGACTGGCCTTCCGACGATGTGGGAGGGGACCGTACTCGAATGTGGCCAAGCGCACAAAGCAACGACTTCCTTTAGAACGTCAGCGCCCGACAGCAGCATTTGCTCCTCTGAAAGAGCAGAGCGCAAGGGGCGCACGTCGTCAAGAAGCCAGTCGCCTGG
>JBHIEQ010000091.1:0-9186 GCA_046760725.1 Gemmatimonadales bacterium | reverse complement strand
CATTGCGGGCGAATTGCTGCCACACTGGCCCGCGGAGACGTTCATGAGAACATCCGCCAGCTCGCCGATGATCAATCGCTCCCACTTCGCCTCCGCGCTGTCGAACGCCGCGCGCTGCGCTGCCGACGGTGTCGTGAGAAAGCGCACTTCGATGTCGTACTGAGAATTGATGCCCGTCGCCGTGAACGTCACCGGGCTACCGACGAACCCCACCCCGTTGACGGTCGCGCTGAGCGTGTTTATTCCGGGGGCGCCGCCCAAGATCCAGCTGTCTGCTTCGGCGACTCCGCCGCTCCCAGTCACCTGCACCGCGCCCGTGACGCTGCCTCC
Source organism: Gemmatimonadales bacterium (assembly GCA_046760725.1). Lineage (GTDB taxonomy): Bacteria > Gemmatimonadota > Gemmatimonadetes > Gemmatimonadales > GWC2-71-9 > JBHIEQ01. The sequence goes on along the minus strand of JBHIEQ010000091.1, from coordinate 8,856 downwards.
GCCGGACTGAACGGCGAACGTCACCGTTATTCCCTGGAGCGGATTGTTGGAGTTGTCCTTGACGATCACCGACGGCGGAACGTTGACCGCGAAACCGACCAGTCCGGTCTGGCCGTCACCGTCGTTCACCGCCACCGTTCCGGTCGTAGCCTCGGCCGTGAACACTGCCGGCGACCCGGTCTTCACTCCGCTCACCACAGCCTGCGCCGTCTGAGTCCCCGCGCTGCTACCGAGGGTCCACTCAGTGGCCGCGGTCCCCGCCGAACCTGTTGCACTCGACGTCGGGCTCACCGTGCCTCCGCCCGACGTAACACTGAACGTGACCGCTACGCCCACCACGGCGTTCCCGTACCGGTCCGCTACGCGTACGAGGAGAGACTCGGCGAGCGCGGTGCTAGAGGCACCTATTTGACTGTCGCCTGAGACCTTGACCAGCGAATCGGGAGAGCCGGCTACCGCGGTCGCCGAGAATGTGGCCGACTTGCTTGCAACGGTTGCGGTAACAATCTGTGGATCCCCCGCCACCGTCCCGAGAGTCCACGTGGTCGAGGCCTGGCCGTCCGCACCGGTGCTGACCTGAGCGCTGCCGACCGACCCTCCGCCTGCCGTGACCGCGAAGCTCACCGACTCTCCCGCGACGGGCTGATCGAGCCTATCGCTGACCAGCACCACGAGCGACGAGTCAAGCGTGGTACCGACTTCACCCATCTGACTGTCGCCTCGGACCGCCGCCACCTCGTCAACGACCTGGAGCACCGTGACGGTAGCCTTATCCGAAGCGCTAGCAGCCGACGCCGTGACATCGGTCGTTCCGTTCGCCACCGCCGTGACCACGCCGCTTGAGCTCACCTTCGCAACCTGTGCATCGTCCGTCGACCATGTCGGCGACTGATCCACGACCGGTTGGCCGTTCTGATCGGTGAGCGTGGCGCTGAGCTGAGCGGTATCCCCTATAGCATCGAGCGAAACCGCCGATGGACTGACCGACACTGTGGTCACCACGGGCTCCGTCGTACATGCCGCCCCGATCACTAGGGCGGCGGGCAAAGCACAAAGCAGCAGTCTGTGGCGCATCTACACTCCAGGGTGAACGCGGAGCGCTAAGCTAGACGACCGACCAGGGACCGGCAACCCGCCCGTGGCTCACTTGAGCGTACTCTCAAACAACTTCAGGATCCGCCGGTACTCATCGGTCCAACTCGTCGCCTCACGAAAACCGTGCGCCTCGGCGGGGTAGATCGCCATCTCCCAGTTCTCCTTCTTCAACTCGATCAACCGCTGCACGAGCCGCACGGAATCGTAGAACAGCACGTTGTTGTCCACCATGCCGTGGGCGATCAGCAGATGTCCCTCGAGCCCCTCCGCGTGATAGATGGGAGACGATCGGCGATACGCCAGCGAGTCATTCTGCGGCTCGTTCAAGATGTTCGACGTGTAACCGTGATTGTAGTGCGCCCAGTCGGTCACCGGTCTCAGAGCGGCGCCCGCTTTGAAGACGCCCGGCCTGGTGAACATCGCCATCAGCGTGATGAACCCGCCGTAGCTGCCGCCGTAGATCCCGATTAGAGTCGAATCCACCCCCATCTCACGCACGAGCCAACGGGCTCCGTAAACCTGGTCATCGAGATCCTTGCCGCCCATGAACCGGTAGATCGCCGTGCGCCAGTCGCGACCGTGACCGGCGCTACCACGATAGTCGATATCGAGCACCGTGTACCCCCTCGACGCGAGGAGGTGGTGGAACATGTATTCCCGGTAATAGCTCGACCACCAGTTGTGCACGTTCTGCAAGTAGCCGGCACCGTGCACGAAGATCACTGCCGGACGCCTCCCCTCCGGAGCGACATCGCCCTGCGGTCGATACAGCCGCGCCGGCACCTCGGCCCCGTCCTCGGCTGGAATCATCACGATCTCGGGCTTGATCCACGGATAGCTCCGCCATTCCTCCGTGGTACTCTCCGTGATCTTCACCATCTCCCGGCCGGCGCGGTTCTCCTGCATGTAGAGCTCCGGCGGGTGATTGGCCTCCGAGTGTGACATCGCGAGCCAACGACCATTGGGTGAGACGGACGCGTCTTGACGTCCGACCGAGTCCGTAACCCGAGTCAGCTCGCCTCCCCCCGCGGGAAGTGTGTAGAAGTGGACCTCGGCGAAACCGTCCCTATTGGCCGTCAAGTACCACGTGCGGCCGTCAGGCGAGAGCTCCGCACTCAAGACCTCCCACTCGCCCGACGTGAGCGCCGTGGGCTCCCCACCCGTGGCCGGCACCATGTAGAGATGAGCCCAGCCGGTCTCCTCGGAACCGAAGTACACGGTGTTGCCGTCGGGCATGAAGCCCGCCGTGAAGGAAAGAGGACCCGCGAGCCACGCCGGATCGTGGTCGTGCCTCACCACACGAGTCTCGAGGCTCGGGAGATCCACGACTGCATACCAGCGGTGCTCGTCATCCACCGTCTCGACACGGATCAGGGCGGACTTGGAATTGGGCGAGACCGCTACACCGGCGATATCCCGATCACCTTCCCCAACCGAATCGCCCACGAACGTGACCTCGCCGGTCGCCACCTCCAGTATCGCCGCGCGTGTCTTCACCTGCGCGTCGCCCACCTTTGTGCGGCCCTCCTCAAGGTCCACGTAGCCGTCCGTGGTGATCCAGAGCGGCATCTTGATCCGGCGCGCGTCTCGCGCCGGCTGGCGAACGTTGAACAGCACGAACCGACCGTCCGGCGTCGCCCGCATGCCGAACACCGAGTTGCCGCGGCCCGGATAGAACGGCTTCGGGAGAACCGAATCGCGCTCGGCGCGCTGTTGCTCCTCTCGCGCGACACGGTCGCGCACTACCTGGAAGAGCTCCTTCTGCTGCTCGATCAGAAACCGACGCTGCTCGTTCTGAGGTTCACGGTCACGACGGGGTGGATCGCCCGAACGAATGTCGGTGAGCTGGCGAAGCTCACCGGTCTCGACGGCGAGCGAGAACAGATTGCCCTCCCGCTGGAAGTAGACGACATCGCCGTCCGTAGACCACTGAGGACCCTCCTCACGGGCAGGTGTGCGCGTGAGGTGTCGCGCCCTGCCATTCGCCCAGAGTACGAGGTCCCCCTGTCGCACGAACACAGCGCTGCGCCGGTCGGGCGACCACTCAGCGGTCCCCGCCAGGATAGTGTCCGAATCGGCTTCCTCCAGTCTCTCGGGTTGGCGTTGACCGGCTCGCAGGCGGTACACTACCGCGCTCGTATCGACTCCGGGCTGCTCCCAGAGGAAATAGACGTAGCGGCTGTCCGGCGACCAGCTGAATCGGGCTCCCCCGCGGAAGAACCTTCCACCATCGATACCTCGCGGCGGAGTGCCGACCAGATCCGGCCCTCGCATGATGTTCTCCACGGTGAGCTCGAACTGCTGAGCAGCGGCCGAGCCGCGCAGCAGCGCGAGCGAACCCACGACCGCCAATGCGGCGGCGAACTTGCTCGAAGTCATGATCCTCTGCTCCACTGATGTCGATAACGGAGTGATTCTGAAGCGAATGTGTTCTGGTCGGCAGAGCCCTGCAACCGCTCCGGTGAACCTATGAGTTGCATAGGCGGCGCTATAGCTTAGGGAAGCCTTAACTGCACGAGAGGGCGATAGAATGGTCGCGAGAGCGGTACGTGGAGGCGTTCTCATCGTCACGCTGGCCGTGGGCGGTTGCTCGTCCAGTGACCGCACGTCCGACGAGCAGCAGGGCCCCGACGACAGTCACGCACTCCAGGAGACTGCAATAGCCGCTGCCCGCATTACGGGAGCGCAGGTACCTTCGCCCGTAGGACGGTGGACGCTCGCGCCGCCGGCCGGTGAGCGAAGGCCGGCGATTCAACTGAGCATCGCCATAGACTCGGCCCGATCGGATTCCCTCTGGGGCCGCATGACGCACTACTTCGCGGGAGACATGGGAATAGACGTATCGCATCTCGCGCCTTTCGCGGGAACCGCGTCGGCCGACGGGCGCGTCGAATTCGCCGTGGAGTGGATCGATGGGCGAGCGCCCGGGTTTGCTTTCGCAGGCAAACTGGCGGAAGACACCATCACTCTCACGAGCCTCAAGATCGGGCCGGACGAGCTGGTGACGCCTGGCGCACCCCGCTACCTGGTGCGGGAGCGGAGCTAGCGCGCCGCACGTCGGTCGCTGCGGAGCCCGGCGGGCAACGGGGGAGGGCTCCCGTAGGGCACCGACGGTACGGCGTGGACTCGGCGCACCCGAGCGGCGCCACCTCGCGAGCCTGCAGCACCGGGCTATCGTTCCTGAAGCGTGAGCTGGAACTCCGTGATGCTCAGCGGCTGGTAAGTCGTGCTTGCCGCCTCGATGAGACGCAGCGTGTAAAGCTCCGGCGATCCCACGTCCGACACCTCCGCCGTCACCAGATCTCCCACCCCGATCGTCCCGACCACCACGCCCCGCACCGCATCGTCGCCCATGCGTAGCGTGAACAGCTGACATCCGGCACAGGCCGCCAATACGGTGTCGATCGTTTGAGCTTCCGGCGCGGTGACCTCGAACGCTACACCGCCGGTATTCTGAGCCGCAGTGGCCAGACTCCAGGTGAGTTTCCCTGCATCGGGCCCGAAATCGCATGCCGGCGCCAGTAGCGCGAGCGTCGAGACGGCGGCAAGCCGCGTGAGAGAACGCCTCATGGATTCCTCCTCTCACCGATCGCTTCGGCCTCCCCGATCCGCAGGAGCGCCGCCGCAGTCGTTCCCTGATCCTCGAGCCATCCAAGGAAGTCTCCCAGATCCAGCCTGCCGTTCTTGTTCCCGATCAAATCGAGGAAGACTACGTCATCTGCCGAGAGGGTCACCGAGTCCGTCAGGAGTTCAGTAATCACGTCCTCCAGAGCGAGCTGCGGCTTGGTCACGTTCAATGTGACGCTTTGTGTCTTCCGCTGTGATCCCGAGGTGACTTCCACTTCGAACGTGAAAGTCCCCGCCTCGGTGGGCCTGCCGTTCAGCCATCCGCTCAGGTCGAGACTGAGTCCGCTGGGAAGCGTGCCCGAAATCACCTTCCACTGATAAACCCCGGTCCCACCCGTTGCCGTGAAGCTGAACGAGTAGCTCTTGCCCATCACGGCGGCGTCCGGGGTACCGCTCAGTGCGAGGGGAGCCGCGAACGTCGCGGTGACGGCGTACGGCCTGGTCATGACGACAACCAGAGTGTCGTTGGGGTTCAGGACGTCACCGCTCCAACCCTCGAAGACATGTCCCGCGGTGGTGACCGTGGCAACCAGCGTCACGGTCGAGTCCTTGGGCATGAACGCGCCTCCCACCACGTCGGCCGCGGGATCGGATGCCACGGATCCGCCGGTCCCTACCACCGTAACATCCAGCAAGAAGTCGGCGGCGACCGTGGCAACGATCGTGTCACCGAGCGGCGAAGCCGTGAACGTGTGCGAGCGCGCCATCCCGTTGGACCACGACACCCACGTGTAGCGGTTCAGTCCGCCGTTCGCGATTTGCACCGAGTCCATCTCGAGCGTGTGGACCGTGCCTGCCTGAAAGACCCCCTCGAAGCGGTGCAGCGTGTCTCCGTCCAACCGAAACTCGGCCAGCGTATCATTCGATGTAATCAAGCTCGGACGCGCGAAGGAGATGCGTGCCCGAATCGCCATGCCGCCGGTCAACTCCTGAATGGAGTCCACGTTGATGTAGGTGGGGTTCCCCGCGTTATCGTCGCTCGCCGGATCGGTGTTGTACCCGAACGCGGTGTTGCCCGTGAGACCCGGAAACGGGTCTCTGCCGTCCCCACGGTTGTTTCCGGCCTGGAGGTCGCCCGCCCCGTCGGCCTGAATCAGCCGCAACGCCTCGGGGGAGAACGCATTGACCGTGTTACTGGACCGCCGCTGCGCAATCAGTGTCGAGTCCACGTGCCAGATGAGCAGCCCTTGCCACGGGAGATTCACCTCCGATCGGATCTTCTGGCGGTTCTCCAGAAGGAAGTACTCGTTGGTGCCGTTGATGGGGATCACGAACGCCGTGTCGCTCGTGGCTACCGGGTTGATCTCCAGAGTCGTGTCGCTATCGACCGTGACCTCGGTGATCCACCCCAGCTCGGCGAGGGACCATGCCTCCATGTGCGTCGGGCTATTGGGACGCCGCCAGTTGCCGGTTCCCATGAGACCCCAGTATCCGATTCCCTCGCTCGGACCAGTCCCGGTGCCGTAGAGATCCGGCAGCCCGAAGATGTGGCCCGTCTCGTGCGCCACGACACCCATGGCCTGGGGTTGGTTCGCCGTGCAACCGTTGTCGCCGCCCTGCCCACCCTGGATGATGTAGTCGCGGATCTTGACCTTGCCACCCGCAAGGGCATCGTCGGCGGTCTCGAGATCGACGCCTGCGCGCCCTCGATACGTCCACTTGTGGGCCCAGATGTTCGAGATCGGGTTGCTGGGAGTGGAGCACGTGCCGTCCAGCTCGGGATGTATCAACACGATGGCATCGACATAGCCGTCATCGTCGCCGGAGTTGGGTACCCCGTCCGGCCCGTCGTTGTCGAACTGACCGTAGTCGAGCGCGCTGTCGTGGAGTTGGACCATCTCCCGGATGAGGCTGGCCATCGCCGCATTCGCGCCCGAACAGAGCCCGTTGCAGCCCTCGCCGCCTTCATAGTATGTGTCGTCCTGCCCCACCCGCTTCCAATCGAGCACCGTCCCGTTGACGCTCAAGCGGTCGCTCGACAGTTCGCGGTAGTAATTGTGTACCGAGTAGGGCGTGGGAGCGTGCGTCCCGTACAGCCGATACTCGATCGAGTCGCGCGGAACCGCCGCCACCAGCGACGCCGAGTCGGTGTTGTTATAGAGGATCAGGAAGACCGGCACGTTGAGGTCACCTACCAGCGCACCCGCGGAATCAACGTGTGCCTGGGGAGCCGTCAGGCCGCCTTCGAGCTGCGCCGCCCGCCACCGAGCGCGTTCCCTCGCTATGGCCCGGCCCCTCCGGATCCAGCCGTTCTCCGGCGAGAACTGGAACGCCATGGGATCGCGCCGGATCGCCTCGTAATAGCCGGGAGGTGGCCGTGTGCCGTGGACACGCCCGAACATCTCCACGTCGGTTTGTGCCTCCAGGCCGCGCGAAGCGCATAGCAAAACGCCGAGCACCGCGGCACTCCAGGCGGGGCGGAGCCCGAGCGCCACCCACGGGCGCACTTTGCGGAAGACGTGGTGATCGTGCATCGCGCTAAGATACCAGGCTATCGCCTCGCCGTTCCAGGTTCCGTGTGCGCCGTCACGCCGGCGGCGCGCGGGGGGCACAGTCCCGACGCGCCTAGCCAGGCACTCGTCGGGGCGAGCGGAGCGGCGACGTCAAAACCTGATCTCATGCACGACTATAGCGGTCCCGACCCCCAGGGCGGCGCCCGCAACGACGTCCGACGGGAAGTGCCGGCGCGCCACGACTCTCAACACACCCACCCCGACGGCCGTTCCCAGCGCGACCGCCTTGGCCGTACGCCTGTCCTCCCCGGCGACGAGCCAATAGCTGGTCGCGACCGCGAAAGCAGCGGCTGTATGACCCGAAGGAAGCGAGCGCCGATTCCCTTCCTGTTGTGCCGCCTGTAGAGCGTCGGCCGTATAGAGCACGGGCCGCTCGCGCTGGAACGCAGCCTTCGCGGCCTCTGCCAGCGCCACGGCCCACCCCGCGGCCTCGAGAGAGGTCAACAGGCTCCGTTCCCCGTCGTCCCGCGCGGCGAGATCGACCCAACTACCCAGCGCCAGGCCGAGGAGCCCGACAGTACTGGCGGCGGACCAGCTCGGCCGCTCTGCCCCCACGATCCAGCGATCGAAGCCGGGGATCGAGCTCCTGTCGCACGGTGCACAAGACCCGCTTCCCGTCCCGATGTGGAACAGGCGTGGGGCGAAATAGACCGCTCCTGCGGCCGACCAGGACAACAGGTGAGACGCCCGAAGTGCGCGTGTCGCCGCGGTATCTTGCGCGGCACCGGTCCGCGGCCCTAGCAGGTTCCATGCCAGCAACAACACAAGGCCCGAACGGGCCTTGTGCACCATTGTGGGGAGCGGTACTATCGTAGTGCTTGCGATGCCGTTCCTCCGGGCGTCGCGTCCATTGTCTGCCGCAATCGAGGTGTTGTGGACACTCAAACACTACAACAGGTCGCGCTGTTCGAGAAGTGCAGGAATTTCACGAGAGCGCGCGAAGTCCAGGCGGCGGGACTCTACCCGTACTTCAAGCCGATATCCGAGGCCGAAGATACGGTGGTCCTGATCGAGGGACACAGGAAGGTGATGATGGGCTCCAACAACTACTTGGGGCTCACGCACCACCCAAAGGTGCTCGAGGCGGCGAAGCGGGCCCTGGAGCGGTACGGGTCCGGCTGTACGGGCAGCCGCTTCCTCAATGGAACGCTCGATCTCCACGAGCTGCTCGAGGCGCGCCTCGCGGAGTTCTTCGGCAAGGAGGCCGCCCTCGTCTTCTCGACCGGCTATCAGGCCAACCTGGGTCTGATCTCGGCGCTGGTGGGACGCGGTGATGTGGTTCTGATCGATAAGCTGGACCACGCGTCGATAGTGGACGGCGCCAAGATGTCATTCGGTGAAACCGAACGCTTCAATCACCGCAACTATGAGCGGCTCGAGCGACGGCTGCGTCGCCATCACGACCGTGGCGTGTTGATCATCGTGGACGGCGTGTACTCGATGGAGGGTGACATCGCCGACGTGCCGATCCTGCTCGAGCTGGCGCAGAAGCACGGTGCCGGGCTCGCCCTCGACGACGCGCACGCTGTGGGCGTGCTGGGACCCAAGGGCGACGGAACGGCCGCACACTTCGGCCTGGCCGACCAGGTGGACATCGTGGTCGGCACGTTCTCCAAGTCGC
>JBHIEQ010000090.1:0-9228 GCA_046760725.1 Gemmatimonadales bacterium | reverse complement strand
GCGAATCCGCTGGATACAGAACGTGCACTTCTCCATCACGCCCTTCGATCTGACCGTCACGTCCGGATTGAGCAGCCAGTGGAGCGGGTCGGGAAACGCGAAAAAAGGATCCTTCGCCGCCTGATAGTCGAACCAGTTGAAGTACCGGACCTTGTAGGGGCAGTTATTAGAGCAGTACCGCGTACCCACACAGCGGTTGTAAACCTGCGCGTTGAGCCCGTCCGGCGTGTGGTACGCGGCGAATACCGGACACACGGGCTCGCACGGTGCGTTGCCGCACTGCTGGCAGAGCATCGGGAGAACCCGCACCTCGAGCGGCTCATCGTCACCGCCCTCGAAGTACCGCTCGATCCTGAGCCACGACATCTCACGACCATAGCGAACCAACTCGGGACCTACTGTCGGAACGTTGTTCTCCGCGTGACAGGCAGTGACACACGCGCTACAGCCCGTGCAGCGGGAGAGGTCGATCGCCATCGCCCACCGCGGCTGCCCGTCGGCGTAGTTCCCCCTCTCCTGCTCCCGGTACTGCGCTTCCTGCCATTCGTCGAGGACCCGCTCGATATGCTCGGGCACCGGCGCCGCGTGCTCCGCACGCTCCTCTGCGGCATGCTCCTGTTCCTCCGGATGCGTGAGCTCCGCCAGAGTCACGGCCTGCGCTATGCCGCGATCCATCTGCCGCCTGCGTCCCTCCGTCTTCGGGAGCGGTTCGTGCCTCCCGATGGGGACCAGCGTGACCGCGGCGTAGTGGGCCAAGCCCCCGAACTCCGTGGGTTCGCTCGCGAGAAGCGTGTATGCGTTCGCTCCGCGTCCCTCCGCATACCGGCCGAAGGCGGTATGGCCTTGCCCCAAAGGCATCGCCACGACGTCCCTACGAAGTCCCGGATAGAGGTACGCGGGCACCGTCACTGCCCCTGCTTCCGAGCGCACCTCCACGATATCACCCTCGCTGATATCCAACTCCGCCGCCGCATCCGGGTGTATCTCGATCCAGGTGCTCCAGGTCACCTTGGTAACGGGATCGGGCAGCTCCTGGAGCCAGGGACGGTTTGCGCCTCTGCCGTCGTACAACACGGATGACGGATAAGCGATCAGCGTCAGTCCCTCCGCCGGCCCTTCTTTCACGGGGATCTCGCGCACGGCACCGGCGGTCCGAGCGAGCCTGGCACCACTTTCAGCGGGTTCACGCCACACGCCGCCCTGCTGCAACGACTCCATCCAGAAGGCCTCGAACGGCCTTCGATCGCCCAATCGACGCCGCAGCCCGCGCCACCTGTCCATCAGATAGTCCTTGTATGAGGCGGCCGACGGTGCAGAGCCTCCGAGCTTGCCCGAGACGGCGAGGAGCACGTCGCCCGTCTGGCGGGTGTCGAACAGCGGCTGCATCACCGGCTGCTGCAACGCATAGACACCGGCGCGCGGCTCGAAGTCGTTCCACTGCTCCAGCGGATCGTGATCGGGCAATATCAGGTCGGCGAGAACCGCGGTCTCGTCCATGAAGCGCGCGAAACTCACCTTGAATTCGATCCGTCCCATCGCCGCCCGGAACCGTGCGCCCTGGGGGGTCGAGTGCGCCGGATTGGACCCGTGCAGGAGCAGCACCCCGATGTCCCCACGCTCGGCCGAACCGATGAGATCATTGAGACGGCTGTAGGCGGAGCCCCCGGTCGGCTCGATGTCGGCACCGAACGTCACCGTCCGGCCTACGTTACCCGCCACATAGTTGAGCAGGTTGACCGCAACCGCCGTCCCGTGTGCCCGCTCGTGCTGCGCACCCATTCCGCCCGCCACCGCCAAACTGGGCGACGCCGTGAACTCCCTCGCCAAACGCTCGATCGTCTCAGCCGCGACTTCGGTCACCATCGCAACCGATTCGGGCGAATGCGCGTCAATCAGCGCGCGAACACGGCCCACGTCTCCCGGTGAGCGGGCGAGCCCGTCGCGCAGAATGACGTGCGCCATCGCCAGCGCGACGAGCCCCTCCGTCCTGGGTTTCGGCGCTATCCACTCGTCGGCGCTCATGGCCGTCATGTTCATGCGTGGCTCTACGTGCACGTAGCGACCCATGCCATCGCCGCCATAACCGTGAGCCGCGGCGAACCCGCGCGCTTGCTCGACAGGCGACTGCCACGTCTCGAGGAAATCGACGCCGAACGACAGCAGGAATTGTGCTTCCTCGAAGTGATAGCGGGGGAATGAATCGACGCCGAACACCTCACGGTTCGCGTGTCGCAGCGCCTCGTAGCCGAACGCCTCGTACACAACCCGGTGGTCGGAGCCCAGTGCCGCGAGCCACTCGGCCACCAACTGCCCGAACGTGCCGGCCTCGTTTCCCGTGAGAAACCATACTCGATCGCCGCTCACGCCCCGCAATCGCGCCGCGAGCCGCCCGATCGCATCGTCCCACGAAATCGGCTCGAACTCCCCGGCGTCGTTCTTGGCCAGCGGAGAGCGCACGCGGTCGGGGTTGTACAGCCCCTGAAGAGAAGCCTGCCCCCGCGCACACAGCCGCCCTCGGTTTATGGGACTCGAGGGATTGCCCTCTACCTTCACCGCCCTGCCCTCGCGCGTGCGAACGTGGAGGCCGCAGCCCGCCGGGCATTCGCGACACGTCGTCGCGTACCACGTCGCCTTGCCGGGGATCTGATTCTCGGGCGGTACGAGATACGGAATGAGCTTCTCCACGCGATCCGTGGAGCAGCCCGACAAAGCGGCCGCACCCCCGCCCGTGACGCCAAGTACCTTGAGAAACCGGCGCCGGTTCATTCCGTTGGACAAGCCGCCAGACGTCACTACGGCTACGACTCCTTGCTCACGGTCTTCACGTCATCTCTCGCCATCGCCCTCCATCGCCTTTCATGGCCTTCCCATCGCCCCTCATCGCTCCGCCATCGGCTCTCATCGCCCCTAGTAATGACACAGCGTGCAATCCGTGCTGACCTCTTCCTTCTCGTGACACGTGACACACCAGCCCATCTTGAGTGACGCGAACTGCCAGACTTGGGGCATTCGCCGCACGGGCCCGTGACACTCCTCGCATTTCTCCACCAGCTCCAGCTCGCCAAAGGACCCCTGCTCGCTCCTCACGTGACGGTTATGTGGGAACCGCACGAACGGAGCCATCACGTGCACCTCGACCCACTCGATCGGCCGCTTCTCGTTCCACGCCTCCCTGAGTTTCTGCACCTCCGGATTGGTGGCACCGGCGATCACGTGACAGCCCATGCAGGTGGACACGGTGGGCATCCCGGGATGCGGGCTCTCCTCTACCGCGAAGTGGCAGTAGCGACAATCGATCTCATACTGGCCCGCGTGAACGTCGTGGCGATAGAAGATCGGCTGCGCGGGCCCGGGAAGCCCAGTCGTATCGACATCGACCGGAGCTTCGTACCGGGTGGTGTCCCGCTGTGCCTGAGGATTCTGTGCCGTGGGGGCCGCTGCGAGAATGCCGAACGCCGCGCCGGCAGCCGCCAGGGCGCCTACGATGAGAAAGCGCTTCTTCATGCCATACCGTCACCGCACATGCGCTTGCTCCATCCCGTGGACGCCGACGGGCGACCCCCGCGCAGTTCGCTTGACAATGTGGTGCAGCTACGAGTGAAACAGGCCGCCGAAGAAGAGCGATTGAGCCTGGCTCGGCGCGGCCGCCAATAAGATAGTCGATGGAAGGCTCAACACAACCGGCCCAAAAACGGGGGGATTCGGCTCCCTACCCGCCGGCGTGTCGCTCCCACAGAAGCCGTGCCCGACCCTCCATGCTCGGCGTGATCCGCTCTTCCGGAACGTCCATCGTTCCATCAGAGTGCATGCGAAGCTCGATCAGGTCCGTCCCCGCTCTGTACCACCTGTTCGACGGTTCCACGTCGGACGGATACACGAAGCCCGCGTGCGCCCCGAGCGCCAGAATCGCCTGTGCGCCGACGCCCGTCTCCGGCATGGTGCCGGCCCACAGCTTCATACCTTCCCGCACTCCCCGAGCGTAGATGCGACAAGCTTCCTCCAGACCTCCCACACGCTGGATCTTGATGTTCCATACCACGGGACCGCTCATCGCCACCACCTGACGCGCAACCGCTTCCGACGTGAGCGTCTCGTCGAGACACAAGGGTGTCGCCAGTTCCCGAGCCAGCTCGCATGAGTCCCACAAAGACTCAGCGGAAAAGGGCTGCTCCAGGTACAGCAGTCCGAACCGATCGAGAGCGCGGAGCAGCGCGCGATCGCGCTCCGGATCGTAAGCTCCGTTCGCATCGGCCGTGAGTGGCAGCTCGCTGCCCGTGGAACGAAGTGCGTCCCTCGCCGCGCGCACCGGCTCCTCATCCCAACCCGGTTTGATCTTGAGCTTGATCCGGCGATAGCCCGCGCGGATGGCACGCTCCACATCCCGCTCGACAATGGAGGCATCCGCGGGCTCCGGTATCCCGATCGCGATCCCGCACTCCAACCGACGGCGCCTCCGGTGCCAGCGATCGGCTACACCGAGCTCGCGCAGACGCTCGGTAACGAGCTGCGCCAGAGACACACCCCGTCGCGCCGCAACGAGATCCCACCACGCGGTCTCGACTCCCGCGCGCGCCATCTCGTTGCCGCGAAACCCGTCATGCAACAGCTGCGACAGCTCCCGAGGAGCGGACACCGGCCGTTCCAGAACACGGGGCAGCAACAGCGCACACAGGCAGGATCGCGCACTCTCAACCGTTTCGGCGGAATAGAACGGCGCCTCGAACGGCGCTGACTCACCATAGCCCGTCAGACCGTAAGCGTCCTCCAGCTCCACGATCAGCGACCGTCGAACCGCAAGCTCACCGCCGCTCAGGCGGAAGGGTTGCACGAGAGGCAGCGACACCTCGTACAGTCCGGCACGTTTCACCGCGACGACTGTCACCGACGCGCCGTTCCCAGCCCGACCGCGTCGAGGAAACGGATCTCGCCGTCCCGTTCCCCGAGTACATCCGTCTCGTAGAGGTGCCGCAGCCACACGACGAGTCCCTCGGTCGGATGCAACAGCAGCGTGTGGAGGGCCCGTGCGGTCCGACTCCCTCCCGTTGCCGTGTACTCCGACAGCGGGACCTGGAAGAACGTGTGCACCTGCCCGCTTTCACACCCGGCGAGCGCATACTGCACCATGACCTTCCCGGAACAGATGTTGCCCGTTCCCGAGAGCGGCGGCATGCTCTGGAGCGGAGGCTCAGCCTCCCGGAGCAGTTCGAGCACTCTCAGATTCCGATCGCTCAACTCCCATCCGCCGTACGCCACACCGCGCTCCGCATCGAACAGCCGGTTGAACACTACGAGAAATGCGGGGGGCGTCTCTGCGCGCTCGACCAGCGCCCTCACCATCTCGACTTGAAACTGGTCGTCGAACAGAGAGTTCATGAGCTTGACGCCGATAAGAGTCTCACCCGGCGCAGAGCGGTCGATCAGTCCGGGCACCTTCTCGAGCCACCCCAACACCGTCTCCCGTCGCGCCGCCCGAGGATCGCCCGCAAGCGTGGGGCTGAAATCCTTCTCGAGCACCATCGTCCCCGAACAACCGGAGCGCTTCCAGACCTCGAGCAACTGCCGCGTGGTGTACCGATACTCACTCTCCCTCACACTCTCCCCCACGGCCGGCAGGTGATACTTGACCGACGGGATGACCGGAACTTCGCCCTCACGAGCTAGACCCAGCGACTCAGCGAAGAAGTCGAGATACTGCGACAGCGTTCCACTCCACCCGCGGCCTTTCCAGGTAACGGTCCATCCCTCGCGTCCGTCGGGCGCGATCCTCCGGCCCACTCGCATTCTCGCCTCCGGAAGGGCCCACTGCTCCATGGAGCGTGCACCCCCCGGCGACTCGGCGATCACCGTTTTGAGAACGACGAACGCGATACCGGCGCGGACGTCGGTCGCGACCTGATTCGCAGTGCACGACAACTGGCCCGACGCCTTGCCGATCGGATGAGGAATCGTGAGGCCTCCGTATCGGGCCGTGAGGTCCACGCCTATTTCTTCACGAACAGCCGTGGCGAGGTCACGGGGAGGATGAGACGCCGTGCGACCGCCGAGCCGGCACAGTCGCGCGTGCCAGCCCGTCGATACCACCGGCCGCGCCGGCAGGTCGATCACTTGCCCCTGAGATCGCGCACGGCGCGCACCACGCGGTCGCGGTCGGACGCATCGAGCTTCGGCCCGAACGGATCCCAGGTCTCGTACTCGAGCACACCGTCCGCCTCGAGCGCCCACAGCATGCGCTGCACGTAACCGTCCACCGGCCGACAGAAGGTTCGAGCGGCGAACGCGTCCACCCTCGCCGAAAGTTCGTGAAACGCTCCAAGGTCGCCCGAATACCACGACCTCAAGAGCCCGGCGCTCGCATCCGTGCACGCCGCTCCGATACCGACCAGGGCGCCGTCGGCTCCCATCATGAGTGAGTAGCCGAAGAAGCGGTCCTCACCCGTGATCAACAGGGAGCCGGAGCACTGCCGCACCAAGGAAACGACGTCCTGGAACGTGACGACACTGTCCAACGTCGCGAGCTTGATCCCTACCACGGCGTCCAGAGACAAGAGCAGCTCGATCGTGCGCGGGGAGTACTCCATGCCTCCGGTTCCTCCGACGTGAGCGTCCTCGCGATCCTCAACCCTCTCGTACAGGTAGAACGCCAAGAGGGGAAGCCCTACGTCCGCAACGGCGCGATGCACCTCCACAATGCGACTCTCCAGATCGGCAAGTCCCCTCAGCACCGCCGGCGGGTAAACCAGGAGCGCGTCGGCCCCTCCCGTCCGCGCGGACGCCGCCATCTCCGCCGCGAGCCGCGCCACGCGGTCGGTCCGCCCGGCGGGATCGCTCGGCAGCTTCACCCCGGCAGGCGCACCCACACCGCAGATGAGCGGCAGCTCCCTCGTTTCCGCCCGCCAGATGGCCAATACCTGCCGGCGCTGCTCCTCAGAGAGCATCAACCCCCTGCCGGTGTGCGCCCATACAGCGACCCCACCGATGTCCTGCACAGCCATCCACCGCGCGTAGAGTTGGCATGCGACGTCGTCCAGCTCGCCGTCGCGATCGAACGGGACGGGCACCGCGGGGATCAAGCGGTGTGTCAGCTTCGCCATCAGCCCTTCTGAGCGCTCAACCACCGTTCCAGGTTGCCTCCCAGAAGAGCCTTACGATCCGCAGCGTTTAGATCCAGGAGATCCAACTTGGCAAACACAGCGTCGGGAATCCTGAGCGGCATCCACGTTCCGAGTGTGAACCGCTCGACCCCCACCACGTCCAGCAGGTGAGCCAAATGGTCCTCGGGAGGACCCCACACCCATGCGAAGTCCCACAGGATGCGCGCCGCCTCATCCGGGGTGAGACCGAAGTGCACCTCCTCTACGAAGTCCCGCTCGGCACCGGTCACGATGAGGCGCAGATCCGGATCGCTGCGAGCCAGCGCTCGCACCGCTGAGGGTGGGAGATCGGGCGCGGTATCCAGCGGATGCCGCTGCCTCCGATCCTCGAACTTGACCGTGAGCACCACCGAGAGCCCCCCCGCCGCGGCGGCCACCGAGGCCACACGCACCTGATCACCGACCGGGTCGAGACCCTGGTGTTGCGGGTAGAGTCTCACCGCCGGCGCCCCATGCGCCAGAGCTTCATTCAAGTCCTGTTGCCACCCGGGCAGACCGGGGTTGAGGGTGGGAATCGGCGCCAACCGATCTGCGTGCGGACTCAGCACGCGGGCAAGCGACCGGTTGCCTGCGCGGGGGTCCCTATAAAGGAATGCTGGGAGGTAGCCGACCCATGCACGTTCGATTCCCATCCGCTCCATGTGGCGTAACAGGGAATCCGGATCGGCGGGCTCCACATGCCGATAGGGATAGCCGCCCACGAACGCGGAGACGTCAGTCACCATCGAAAGCACCCGCCGGAAAAACTGCCGAAGCGTTTCCGAATCTGATCGCCTGGAGAACCTCCTCCCCGAGACCCAATCCCTCCAGGTATCTCAGCTTTCCCCAGGCGGTGTCCACCGTGAGGTCCGTACCCCACAGTAGCCTGTCGGCACCGAGCCACTCGACCGCCTGTTCCAGCATGTCGGGATCCACCCCACTCCCGGAGAGATCGACCCACACGTTGGGCCTCTCCTCGAGGACGCGCAGCGAGTGGGCCCAGTCACCGCCCCCACCCAGGTGCGCCAAAATGATCCGCGCGCCCTCGTGGCGACTCGCCAGCTCCGCCAATTCCGCCGCGTCGGACGCTTCCTGGCCGGGCCACTCAGTCCTCCGGTGCTGCCACACGTGATGCAGAATGGGAACGCGCCGCTCGGTGGCCAGCTCGGCGATGGGATCCAGCAGGGCGTCGTTGGCGCGACGGCTGGCCGCGAGCTTTATCCCTATCATCCCCTCCCGCACGCGCCGTTCGATCTCCTTCACCGCGTGTTCCGTGTAGTTCGGATTCACGAGGCAGTAGCCGCGCACACCGCGGTGCGATCGTGCGAAGTCGGCCATCCATGAGTTCGCGTGTTCTACGTCATCCACCGACGGGAAATACGTGGGCGACCGGGCGCCATAGCTGCCAAGCACCGAGGCCACAATCCCAGTTACTCCGACACGCTCGCAGGTCGCCAGTCGCCGCTCGTTCAGCACCTGCCAATCCGCCCGCCCCGACCGCTCCGTGTGGAAGTGCCCGTGAACGTCGATCAGCATTCCCGCTCCACCTCCTCCAGCACTTCTGCAAGGCGCTCGAGAACCGCGTCCACCACCTCCGCGTCGTGAGCCAGGGATACGAAATTGTAGGGAGAGCGCTTGAACAGCACACCTCGCTGCGCGGCCTTGCGAGCAACGAGGACCGACACTCGATCGCTCTTGAACGATATCGAGCACATCTGCGGAATGCCCGGCACGGCTTCTACCAGCGTCTCGTGTCGCGCGCCGAGTCGCTTCAATCCGGAGAAGAACCGCTCGCCCACCCGGGCGAGGTGATGCGCGACGCCCTCGCGCTCGAACGTTTCCAGCACGGCTCGGGCCGCGGCGAGGCTCAGGAACTCCGTGGCGAGAGTGGACGACACCCAGGTCCGCTCCAACGCGCTCATGAGCTCATCGGGTCCGAGCAGGGCTGCGATGGGAAAGCCGTTGCCGAGCGCTTTGCCCACCACCGTGAGATCGGGCGTGACCCCCCGGGCGGCCCCTATGCCGCCCGCCTCGACGCGAAACGCGGTCTTGATCTCGTCGAACACGAGCACCGTCCCGCGCGCCGAGCAAAGCTCGC
>JBHIEQ010000089.1:0-9258 GCA_046760725.1 Gemmatimonadales bacterium | reverse complement strand
GAGACACCAGACCGAGGACCAGGCAGTGACGCACGCGACATCGCAAGACGCCCTCGAGCAGGATCTGATCACCAGAGTCAACGACGGGTTCATGCTGGAGTCGGAAGAGGACATGACCCCCGGCTACAAGCAGGCCTTGATCACTCAGCTCACGGTCCAGGGCGACACCGAGCTCATGAGTGCGCCCGCCTACTATCTGGCGACACGCGACGCACCCAGCATCAATAGTCGCATTGCGGTCACGGCGATCGTGCACGACGAGCTGGGGCACGCGAACATCGCCTACCGCATCATGGAGGACCTAGGCGTCGACAAGCACTGGCTGATCTTCGGCCGCGAGCCGCACGAGTTCAAGCATCCCTACGGGTTCGACCAGCCGCTGGAGAACTGGGCCGAGATGGTCGTGGCCAACGGATTCTTCGATCGAGCCGGGATCACCCTTCTATCGGACGTTCATGAGAATACGAGCTACGGCCCGCTCAAGCGCGCGCTTGTCAAGGTGGACCGCGAAGAGATCCTGCACCTGAGGCACGGGGAATCCTGGATGAAACGCCTCGCCAAGGCGGGGGGAGCCGCCAAGGAGGCACTCCAGAGGGCGGTCGAATGGATGTTCCCCATGACCCTCGAGTGGTTCGGCCTGCCGGACAACCTCAAGCGGCACAGCGGACAGTTAGTATACCGGCTCAAGGGAAAGACGAACGACCAGCTGCGGCAGACATGGATGTCGGCCACCGTCCCTCTCTGCGAGGGCATAGGCATCGACGTACCGGCGCACTACGATGAGGCGAAGCGGGAGTACGTGATCGACTACCCATTCCCATGCCAGTACGACCCCGGCGAAAAACGCTGGCTGTTCGACGAGCCGCTCACCTGGGATCAGGTGTTCGAGCGTTGGAAGGCGCGGGGACCTATGAATCAGCGCTACGTAGAGATGATCCAGGGTGAAGGGGGGCCCTTGGGAGGCCGCCGGTGGTAGGTGCCTCGGACGTCTGGGCTGCGATCGGCACCGTCACCGACCCCGAGTACCCTCTCAGCATCGTTGATCTCGGCATGGTGTACGACGTCGAGGTCGAAGACGGTGTCGCGAGAATCGACATGACCTTCACCTCGATCGGCTGCCCCGCGATCGACATGATCGTGGACGACGTGCACCGCGCCGTGCTGGGCGTCCCCGGGATCAGTGCCGTCAACGTGAACGTCGTCTGGAACCCCCCCTGGTCGAAAGCGATGATCTCGGCGCGAGGACGCCGGATTCTCGCCATGCACGGAGTGGTCGCCTGATGCAAGGAGAGGCGATGATGGACGGAACGGTCTATGAGGTGTTCGCCCGCAAGGCGCATGAGGAGGAGCTGAAACATATCGGCAGCGTCAACGCCACGGACGACGACCTGGCCAAAGCCTACGCGTGGACGATGTACGACGAGGAGAACTGGATCGAGATGTGCGTGGTGCGAAGGGAGGCGATCATCCCGGTAACACATCAGCGACAGGTGCCGTTGTGGGGGAATTGAGGGAGTTCGACTCCACCGAGGGAATGAGCCCCACGTGTGCCGCGGGTCTAAGGAACCTCCTCCTCGGCCTTGCCGACACGAAGCTCCTGCTCGGCTACCATTACGGCGAGTGGACCTTCGGCCCGCCGGCCCTCGAGGCCGCGATAGCGAGCTGCTCGCTATCACAGACCGAGCTGGGACATGTGCGGCTGATCCACGCGATCCTGCGTAATCACTACGGCGACGAGCCCGACGGATTGGTGGAGGATCGTGGCTCCTTGCAGTTCGCGAACGTCAGCTACCTGGACCGGCCCATTCCCGACTGGCCGGGTTTCGTCGCTGCGAATTACGTGGTCGATCTCGCGATGACGCGCCTGCTGCACGCTATGCGGGATTCCACGTTCAAGCCGCTCGGCATGAGCGTCGGCAAGATGCTGGACGAGGAGCGCTACCACATTCACCACGGGCAGGGATGGCTGCGCACGCTCGCCAAGAAGGGCGACGCCGAGCTGGAAGCGGTACGGGACAGCGTTACCCGGGCCCTCGCAGCGGTCATCGCGTGGTTTGGCCCGGAGAACGAGGAGGAAGACGGCGCGTTGGTTTCGGCCGGGATCAAGTCGCGATCCAACCCTGCCGTGCGAGACGACTTCCTTGCCGACGTGGAGAAGACGACGGTCTCTCTCGACATGGATGTCCCGGTGGAGCGTCCGGAGAGTTTCGGTGGCTGGAGCCCCGCGACTCGACGCTTGGGTTCAGGCGGTCCCGATGAGGAGATCCTACAGCACCTCGCCGGACGCAAGAACGCGATCTTCAAGCTGAAATGAGCGGCCAGGCCAAGACCTGCCCCTTCTGCGGCTCGCGCGACACCGAGAAACAGGCCGACTTCGGGACGTCGCTCATGGTCGGCCTGCACTACTGCAGGCGATGCCGGACGTCGTTCGAGGCCATCAAGTGGGGCGACGGAACGGCCGAGCTGGACTTGCCCGAGTTTCTGGACGGGAGCGAATCTTAGGACCAGGCAATCCTGAACCAGGCAAAGAGGAGAGTACAGATGGCAACGACGACGGCGCCCGCCGATCGGAAGCTGGTTGATTACCGGGTGGAAGACGGACTCGCGATTATCGAACTGAACGATCCCCCGGCCAACACCTACACGTACGAGATGATGCGTCAGCTCGACGACGCGATCTTGGAAGCGCGCATGGACGAGGACGTCCACGTGATCGTGCTGCGCGGCTCCGGCCCCAAATTCTTCTGCGCGGGCGCGGACATCAACATGCTCAACCGGGTGACACCGAAGTTCAAGTATTTCTTCTGTCTCCACGCCAACGAAACGCTGAACCGCCTCGAGCACACACCCAAGCTCGTGATCGCCGCCCTGAACGGCCATACGGTGGGGGGCGGCCTGGAGATAGCGATGGCCGCCGACATCCGGCTCGCCTGCAAGGACTCCGGCAAGATCGGCCTACCGGAGATCAATCTCGGCGTCCTCCCGGGCACAGGCGGGACGCAACGGTTAACCCGGCTCGTGGGCAAGTCCCGTGCAATCGAGCTCATGACCACCGGAAAGACCGTCTCGTTCGACGAGGCGAAGGAGATGGGCCTCGTGAACGAGGTGCTTCCGAAGGAGAACTTCTGGGGAGAGGTTCTGAAGTACGCCAAGCAGTTCTGCCCGCCCAACAGGGCGGCCAAGGCGGCGGGCCTGATCAAGCGATCGGTGCAATCGGGCATGGAAGTGCCCTTCGAGAGCGCCCTTGCCATAGAGCGCGAGCTCCAGCAGCAGCTGTTCCAGAGCGAGGACGCCAAGGAAGGGCTCGCGGCGTACGTCGAGAAGCGCTCACCGGAGTTCAAGGGCAAGTAGTGAGGACCGACCTCTTTATCAACAACGAGTGGCGCGCCGCGGCGTCGGGCGAGACGTTCGACGTTATCAACCCCGCTACCGAAGAAATCCTCGCCACGGTGTCCGAAGCGGGACCGCAAGATGTGGATGACACTGTCCGCTCCGCGCGCGCCTGTCTGGAGAGCGATGCGTGGCGCGGGCTCTCGCCGAGAGAGCGCGGTGCCCTGCTCTATCGCGCGGGTGAGCTGCTCGAGCAGCGCCTCGAGGAGATGGCCGCCCTGGAGACGAAACAGAACGGCAAGGTGCTGTTCGAGTCCAAGATCGACGTCAGGATGACGGCCGAGACGCTCAAGTATTACGCGGGCTGGGCCGACAAGCTCACGGGCGACGTGTTGCCGGTGGATGCCCCCGATTTCGTCTACACGGTGCGCGAGCCCGTGGGCGTTGTGGGCGCGATCGTACCCTGGAACTTCCCGCTCAACATCGCGGGCTGGAAGTTCGCGCCAGCCTTGGCGGCTGGATGCACCGTGATCCTGAAACCTGCGTCGGAGACACCCCTCACCGCCTTGGCCATGGCCGGAATCATGGAGGAGGCGGGCTTCCCGGCCGGAGCGTTCAACGTGCTGCCCGGCGGCGGATCAACGACGGGCGCCATGCTCGTCAAGCACCCGGGGGTGGACAAGATTGCCTTCACTGGTTCGACCGAGGTCGGCAAACAGATCATGCGCGACGCCGCCGAGACGGTGAAACGAGTCACGCTGGAGCTTGGCGGCAAGAGCCCCAACGTCGTCTTCGCCGACGCGGATCTTGAGGCCGCGGTAAAGGGGGCGCAGAACGGCATCTTCTACGGCAAGGGCGAGGTGTGTGCGGCGGGATCGCGGCTGCTGGTAGAGAAGTCTGTGCACGACCAGGTGGTCGAGCGGCTCGCGGAGCGCTGCAAGAGGCTCACGCCAGGCGACCCCTTCGACAAGAAGACCCGCCTCGGCGCAATCGTTTCCAAGAGGCAGCAGGAGACCGTGCTCTCATACATCGAGGCCGGAAAGAAAGAGGCCACTCTCGTGGCGGGCGGGAACGCCACTACCGCGAACGGCAAGGGATACTTCGTAGAGGCCACCGTATTCGACGATGCGCGGCCGGGAATGAAGATCGTGGATGAGGAGATCTTCGGACCCGTCCTCGCCGTCGTCACATTCGAGGACGTCGGGGAAGCCATAGGTCTAGCCAACCAGACGATGTACGGACTCGCCGCCGGCATCTGGACTCGGGACATCACCAAGGCGCTCACCGTGGCTCGTGCCATCCGCGCCGGCACCGTATGGATCAACACCTACAACATGTACGACTCGGCGGCGCCCTTCGGCGGCTTCAAAGCAAGCGGCTACGGCCGGGACCTGGGCCGGGAAGCACTTGACGGATACACGGATGTCAAGACGGTCTGGGTAGGGCTGAGGTGAGAGAGGCCCTAATCTGCTCGGCCGTGCGCACCCCGGTCGGGCGCCACGGCGGGGCGCTTGCAGGGATCCGCCCCGACGATCTCGCGGCGGTGGCGCTCGAAGCCGCCGTGGAGCGGGCGGACTTCGATCCCGCCGAACTGGACGACGTAATCCTCGGCTGCGCCAACCAGGCGGGAGAAGACAACCGCAACGTCGCCCGAATGGCGGCGCTTCTCGCAGGATTCCCGGTCGAGGTCCCCGGACAAACCGTGAACCGTTTATGCGGCTCGGGGCTCCAGGCGGTGGCGAGCGCCGCGCAAGCCATCAAGGCGCAGGAGGGTGACGCCTTTCTCGCGGGCGGCGTGGAGAGCATGACGCGAGCCCCCTACGCGATGCTCAAGTCCGGCACGCCGTGGAACAGGAAATCACCCGAGATCGCCGACACGACGGTCGGGTGGCGCTTCGTGAACCCAAAGATGCGAGCCGAGTGGACCATCTCGCTGGGCCAAACGGCCGAAGTGGTGGCGGAACTGTACGGCGTCACGCGCGAGGAGCAGGACCAGTTCGCGTACGAAAGCCAGCAGCGGGCTGCAAGAGCGATCGAGGACGGCGTATTCAAAGACGAGATCGTTCCGGTCACGATCGAGGGCCGTCGAGGGACCACGGTCGTGGACACGGACGAGCATCCCCGACCCGACGTGACTCTCGAGAAGCTCGGCAAGCTCGCTCCGGCGTTCAAGGAGAACGGCACGGTTACTGCCGGCACCTCGAGCGGGATCAATGACGGAGCCGCGGCACTGTTGGTGCTCGACGGGACGACTGCGGGAGGGCACGACGGCATCACCCCGTTGGCGCGCGTCGTGACCACCGCTGTGGCTGGCGTTGATCCCTCCTGCATGGGCCTAGGCCCGATACCCGCGACCCGCAGAGCGCTCGAACGTGCCGGAGTCGGGATCGGAGACATCGATCTGGTGGAGCTGAACGAGGCGTTCGCGGCACAGTCGATAGCATGCATCCGGGAACTGGAGCTGGACCCGGCCAGGGTCAACATCTACGGCGGCGCCGTCGCATTGGGACACCCGCTGGGATGCACTGGTGCCAAGATCCTCACCACGCTGGTTCACGCCCTTGGGCGCACCGGTGGGCGTTACGGACTCGCGACCATGTGCATCGGCGTGGGTCAGGGCATCGCGATGATCGTGGAGCGGGCGTGAGCCGGTACGAGCACGTCCTGGTAACGCGCCGGGACGGTGTGGGGACCGTGACCCTCAACCGGCCTGAAAAGCTCAACGCATTCGCGGCGCGCATGCGGGAGGAGATAGCGGAGGCCCTCCGGGAGATGGCAGCCGCGGATGATGTGAGGGTGATCGTCGTGACGGGAGCGGGGCGCGCCTTCTCTTCGGGCGCGGACATCGGTTACATGCGGGATCTGATGGAACGCAACGACGTGGATGGGTTCAGGCTCCTCGTGGAGGCAGGCCGCGAGGCGGTCCTGGCGGTGCGCTCCGCACCCAAGCCGGTGATAGCGAGCGTGAACGGGGCGGCCGCGGGAGGCGGCGCAAATCTCGTGCTCTCCTGCGACTTCCGCATTGCCTCCGAGCGCGCATCCATCGGGCAGACATTCAACAAGATCGGCCTGCACCCCGATTGGGGCGGCACGTACTTTCTGCCTCGCGTCGTGGGAGCCGCCAAAGCACTGGAGCTGATCATGTCCGGCGAGATGATCGACGCCTGGGAGGCGCAGCGCATCGGCATCTTCAACCGCGTGGTCCCCCACGAGCGACTCGCGCACGAGACGGCGGAGACCGCGAGATTCCTCGCGGCCAAACCGCCTCTCGCCCTGGCCCTGGCCAAGCGCGCCGTTTACGACGGTGCGAACCGCTCCCTGGAAGAGTCGCTGGAGGTCGAGCTGGAGCACCAGCTCGAGTGCTTCGCCAGCGAGGACGCGCGCGAGGGGCTCGAGGCCTTCCTGGAGAAGCGAGATCCCCGCTTTCGCGGCGAGTAGCGGCGCGGGCCCACCCCTGGTAATAGCGCACCGCGGAGCCTCGGCCTATGAGGTCGAGAACTCGCTTGCCGCGTTCAGAGCGGCCATCGAGCTCGGTGCCGACGGAATCGAGCTGGACGTCCACGCAACCGCCGACGCTGTGTTCGTCGTGCACCATGATCCCGCGATCGCGGAGCAACCCATACAGCGCACTGCTTACAGCGCGCTGCGCACCGTTCGGCTCCCGAACGGCGAGCCCCTGCCGACGCTTGCCGGGGCGCTGGACGCGATCGGCGATGCCGCACAGGTCTTCATGGAGGTGAAGGCGCTCGACCCCGGCCTCGACGGGGCATTGCTCCTTGCGCTCGATCGGGGACCGGCGCCCTCCAATTATCACGTTCACTCCTTCGACCATCGCATAGTCAAACGTCTCAAGACAAAGCGCGGCTCGCTCTCGTCGGGCGTTCTCTCGGCCTCTTACGTTATGGAGCCGGCGGCGCAACTCGCCCAGACGGGGGCCGGTGTGCTCTGGCAGCATGAGTCGCTGGTCGATGGCGAGCTGGTGGATGCGATTCATGGGGCGAAGGGGCGAGTTTTCGCGTGGACGGTGGACGACCCGGCTCGCATCGAGGAACTGGCACATCTGGGTGCGGACGCCGTCTGCACGAATCGACCGGACGTGGCGAGGGGAGTCCTACGATGATTCGAATAGCGGTCGTTGGGGCCGGGACCATGGGCCACGGCATCGCGCAAGTGGCGGCACTCGCCGGCTACGATACCAGTATGACCGACCTGAGCGGCGATGCCCTGGAGCGCGCGCTGGCACACATCAAGGCCAATCTCGATGGCGGTGTGAGCCGTGGGAAAGTGACGCCGGAAGCTGCGGAGGCGGCGATCAAGCGGATCGCGCGCGAACAGTCGCTCGAGGCCGCCGTCCGAGACGCAGATCTTGTGGTCGAGGCGATCGTGGAGGATCTCGACTCCAAGCGTGAGCTTTTTCGCAAGCTCGACCGGCATTGCAGGACGACGGCGACGCTCTCCACAAACACTTCCTCCCTGTCGGTCGCCAGGATAGCCGAAGTCGTCGGTGACCCGACCCGAGTTGTGGGCATGCATTTCTTCAACCCGGTTCACATCATGAAGTTGGTCGAGATCGTGCGACACGATGCCTCTTCGGCCGAGCACGTAGAGCGGGCGCTCAAGGTGGCCCAGGCGATGGGAAAGCAGCCGATCGTGGTGAAGGATTCACCCGGATTCGCGTCCTCCCGTTTGGGGATCGTGCTCGGTCTCGAGGCGATGCGCATGCTCGAGGAGGGAGTGGCCTCCGCCCAAGACATCGATCGCGCGATGGAGCTGGGTTACGGTCATCCCATGGGGCCGCTCCGGGTGAGTGATCTGGTCGGTCTCGACGTCCGGCTCGCCATCGCGGAATACTTGCACGGCGAGCTGGGGGATTCTCATTATGCACCGCCTGCCATTCTCCGTGAGAAAGTCGCGGCGGGCGAACTCGGGAAGAAAACCGGGAAGGGGTTTTACGAATGGCACAAGAAAAAGTCGTCCTGACGGACGTAGACGGCCGTGTCGCGACCGTCACTATCAACCGGCCGGAAAAGCTGAACGCATTGAATGCAGACGTGCGGCTTCAGTTCGTCGATGCGTTGAACCACCTCAACCAGAACGATGAAGTACGCGTCGTCATCGTGACGGGAGCGGGGGACAAGGCCTTCGTCGCCGGGGCCGACATCGCCGAGTTCCGGGGACGGCGCGGTGTGGAGCAGTTCCACGTAACCAAGGGTTTCGGCATCTTCGTCGCTGCCGACGAATTCCCTAAGCCGATCATCGCCGCGGTGAACGGCTTCGCCTTGGGAGGCGGCTGCGAGCTGGCCATGGCTTGCGATATCAGAATAGCGTCGGACAAG
This sequence comes from Gemmatimonadales bacterium, assembly GCA_046760725.1. Taxonomy (GTDB): domain Bacteria; phylum Gemmatimonadota; class Gemmatimonadetes; order Gemmatimonadales; family GWC2-71-9; genus JBHIEQ01. The sequence continues at coordinate 592 of JBHIEQ010000089.1, read as the reverse complement.
GCCAGGTTCGGCCAGCCCGAGGTGAACCTCGGTATTCTGCCGGGCGGCGGTGGCACTCAGCGCCTGCCGCGCCTCGTCGGGCTTGGTAACGCTTTCAAGCTGCTCTACACGGGCGAGATGGTTGACGCCAACGAGGCCCTGCGCCTGGGACTCGTGGAGGAAGTAGTGCCGCACGAGAAACTCATGGATCGAGCCGTGGAGCTGGCAGTGACGATCGCCGAAAAGAGCCCAGTCGCGCTCCGCTTCATCAAGGAAGGCCTGCGCGCGAGCACGCGCATGCCTCTGGATGAAGGAGTGCGGTTGGAGACCGCCCTGTTCGGCCTCGCATTCTCCTCAGAGGACAAGGAGGAAGGCGTCCAGGCGTTCCTCGACAAGCGCAAGGCCGAATTCACGGGCCGATGAACGGCGACCTCCCGGGCGTCACCGACCTCCACGTCCACATTCAGCCGTGGAGGCAGCTCAAGCCCGCCGTTCAGGAGGCGATGCGCCGCGGCAAGGAAGACCACTGGGAGAACCTGATCGCGCTGATGGACGATCCGCAGGCGCTGCTCGATCTGCTCGACCGAGCCGAAATATGGAGGGTGGGACTGGT
>JBHIEQ010000088.1:0-9286 GCA_046760725.1 Gemmatimonadales bacterium | reverse complement strand
CTCCACGCCGTCGTCGCTTCCCGCCGACAGAACCAGAGTGAACCGATCGGTAGGCGTTGCCTGATGCAGCACCGCCGCCGCAACGTGCCCCACCGGGAGCCTGCGACTCAGCGAGAGGAGCTCGCGCAATCGGTCGTTTTCTTCCTCAAGGGACTGAGCTGTGAAGGCACGAAGCAGCGCGGAGTCACGCTGGGCAATGGCGCGGAGGTAGTTACGCCTCGAGGCCCTCAACGATTGGGTCTGATCCTGTATCCAGAGAAACGGCTTGAGGGCGCTGTTTCTGATGGCGCTCGCGACTGAGTGCTGCACGTCCGCCGGAGCCAGCCGCGCCGCGATCCCCAGTAGCAGACAGATTCCGAAGATGATGGTGTCGCGGCGCGACGTTAGCCGGTCGGGCGCGAAGTTCACTGTCCTACGCGGTGAGGACCGAGCGGTACTTCTCCGGATCCTCTAGGATGCGGCCAGTTCCCCGCACGACACATGTTAGGGGATCCTCGTCAACGCGAACGGGAAGCGACGTCTCCTGCGAGAGCGCGGCATCGAGGCCGCGAATCAGCGAGCTGCCACCGGCCATGACGATGCCGCGATCCACGATGTCGCTCGCCAGCTCCGGGGGCGTGATCTCTAGCGCGCGCCGCACGGCATCGACGATCTGCTGTATCGGCTCCTGCATAGCCTCGCGAATCTCACTAGCGTGCACCCGGACGACCTTGGGGATTCCGGAGACCAGGTCACGCCCCTTGGCCTCCATCTCGGTCTCGTCGCCCATCGGCACGGCGGTACCTATCTGGATCTTTATCAGCTCAGCGGTGGGCTCGCCGATCAGCAGATTGTAGTTCTTGCGCATGAACTGGACGATCGCCTGATCCATCTCGTCGCCGCCGGTGCGGATCGACGTGTCGCTCACGATGCCTGACAGCGCGATGACAGCGATCTCCGTCGTGCCTCCGCCGACGTCGATCACCATGTTGCCAGTCGGGGTCTCCACGGGAAGCCCGACACCGATGGCTGCCGCCATCGGCTCCGCCACCATGTACACCTCTTTCGCCCCGGCCGAGTGCGCGCTGTCTCGCACGGCTCGCTTCTCCACCTCGGTGATACCGCTCGGCACACACACGATCACGCGTGGCTTCACGCGGAAGAAGTGCTTCTGAATAATGGAGGACAGGAAGTAGCGCAGCATCTTCTCGGTGACGTCGAAATCGGCGATGACACCGTCCTTGAGGGGTCGAACCGCCAAGATCCCCTCCGGCGTGCGCCCCAACATCCGCTTCGCCTCGAGCCCGATCCCGTTGATCTTGCCCGACGACTTCTCAACCGCGACTACCGAGGGTTCGTTGAGCACGATGCCCTCGCCGCGCACGTAGATGAGTGAATTCGACGTACCGAGATCCACGGCGATCTCGTTCGCGGGCAGCAAGTTGCCTAGGGTTAGCTTCGGCCAACGCATCGGGCGCTCGGTTGTGAGAAGCTTGCGGCGGGCCCGAGTTGGGGCACCAGGGACGGCACAAAAGTGTCGTAAGATAACGGGCGCCCTAAGTCATGACAAGAGCGCGACTTACCGCGTGTGGCCAGCCCCAAAGTGAGGCTCAGAGAAGACTCGTCGCGTCCACCAGCTCGAGGCCGAACGCCTCCGCTACCCCGGGATAGACCACCCTTCCCTCAACCACGTTCAGGCCCAACAGAAGCGCGGGATCCGCCCTGCAGGCATTCCGCCAGCCGTTCTTCGCCAGCCGGCGCGCATACCCGAAGGTGGCGTTGGTGAGCGCCAGCGTCGATGTGCGCGGCACCGCCCCGGGCATGTTCGCCACTCCGTAGTGCACGACCTGGTCCACGACGTATGTGGGATCGTCGTGTGTGGTCGGCCGGATGGTCTCCACACACCCTCCTTGATCCACCGCCACGTCCACGATGACCGACCCCGGCTTCATGAGCTTCAGGTCTTCGCGAGTCACGAGGTTCGGCGCCTTGGCTCCGGGCACCAGAACCGCGCCCACCAGGAGATCGGCCTTCTTGAGCTGCTCCAGGATGTTGTGCCGGTTGGAGAACACCAGATCCACGTTCGCCGGCATGACGTCGGAGAGGTAGCGCAGCCGCTCCAGAGATAGATCCAGCACGGTCACGTGGGCGCCGAGACCCGCCGCGACCTTTGCCGCGTTCGTCCCCACCACCCCCCCGCCGATGACTACCACCTCGGCGGGAAGCACTCCCGGCACCCCACCCAATAGAATCCCGCGCCCTCCCTGGTACTTCTCGAGGAACTTCGCACCCTCCTGCACCGCCATGCGGCCGGCGACTTCACTCATTGGCGTGAGAAGGGGAAGCTCTCCGGAAGAGAGCTGCACCGTCTCGTAGGCGATCGCGACGATCCCGGAGTCCATCGCTGCGCGCGTGAGCTCCTCACTCGCCGCAAAATGGAAGTAGGTGAACACGACCTGCCCATCGCGCATCTCGGGCCACTCGACGTCGATGGGCTCCTTCACCTTGAGGATCATCTGGGCCCGCCGCCACACGTCTTTGGCCGACGCCGCTATCTCAGCCCCGGCTGCCTCGTAGAGATCGTCCGAGAAGCCGCTTCCCTCGCCGGCGCCCCGCTCGATCAGCACCGTGTGCCCTGACTGCACCAGCGTCTCCGCTCCCGCGGGCACGAGCGCCACGCGGTTCTCCGCGGTCTTTATCTCCTTGGGGACTCCAACGACCATCGGTCACTCGTTGTCGCAGTGGTCTTCGTCAATTGGGGCCGAGCCACACAATAGTCTGCCGGTCGGGATCGAGGAAGGCATCGACCACTTCCGCCACGCGGTCGCCGTCGATCCGGTCGATGTCGGCCAGCATCTGATCGAGCGTCCGGTACGGCTCATCGTGCAGCGCTACTGTTGCGAGCCGGTACATCCGGGCGGCGGGGCTCTCCAGCGACAGCGTCACCTGCCCCTTGAGCTGCTGCTTGGCCTCGGCGAGCGCCCCGCTACCGAGCCCATCCCGCCTCAGAGCCCTCAGCTCGTCGAGAATGACTCCGACGGCCTCGTCAGCGCTCGATGGATGAGTGCCCACATATACGCCGGTGACCCCAGTACCCAGGTAAAAGGACTGGAACGTGTACACCGAGTACGCCAGGCCGAGCTCCTCGCGGACGCGCTGGAACAAGCGGCTCGACATTCCGGCACCCAGCACAGTGTTGACTAAGAGGAGCGGCTCGCGCCTCCTGTCGGTGTACGGGAACGTATCGGTGCCCAGCACGATGTGACTCTGGGCGCTGTCCCGCTCAACGCGACGGATGACCCGCCGGGCGTCCGGCACGGGCTCCACCGGTCGAGGGCTCGGTCCCGGCTCGAAGGTGAACCAGCCGCACTTGGCGACGAGCTTGAGAAAGAGATCGTGATTGAGATTGCCGGCACCGGCGATCACGACGTGCCGCGGATGGTAGGCTCTGGAGTGCAGCTCGCGCAGATCGTTCGCCGCCAGCCGCGAGACCGTCTCCCGCGTGCCGAGGATGGAGAACCCGTAGGGGTGGTCGGGCCACAGGGTCTCCGTGTGCAGCTCGAACACGAGATCGTCCGGCGTGTCCTCTACGGTACTGATCTCCTCGAGTACCACCTTGCGTTCCAGCTCGAGGTCGCTCGGCCGCAGTGTGGGATTGCGGACGAGGTCGGTCAGAACGTCGAGTGCCCGCGGAAGATCCTCGTCCAGCACCCTCGCTTGGAATGACGTGTGATCGCGGGATGTGAAGGCGTCGAGGGCGCCCCCGCGCGCCTCGAGCTCGAGCGCGATATCGCGCGCGCTGCGCCGTTCGGTTCCCTTGAAGACCATGTGCTCGAGGAGGTGTGAGACGCCCATCTTGGCCGCCTCCTCGTGGGCCGAGGCCGTCCTGACCCACATTCCTACGGCGACTGACCGCACGCCCGGGAGCACTTCGGAGAGGACCGTGACTCCGTTGGGAGCGTCGGTCCGATACAGGCGCTCGTCCAGCCTTACGGTATGCATGGCGGGCTAGCGCTGCTTCCGCTTGCCCCCAGACGGTCCGCCCGCCGCTTTTTCGAGAAGCGCCTTCCGGGAGAGGCGCATCTTTCCGCGCCCATCCACCTCCAGCAGCTTGACCTTCACCTTGTCGCCCACCTTCACCACGTCCTCGGTACGGTCGGTCCGCTCGTGCTGGAGCTCGGATATGTGCAGCAGCCCTTCGCGCCCGGGCAGGATCTCCACGAACGCTCCGAACGCAGTCGTCGTCTTGACGACACCCTCGTACACGGCCCCCACCTCGGGCTCCTGCACGATCGCCTCGATCATCTGGCGGGCGCGCTCCCCGGCTTCTCCTTCCACCGATGAGATGGTAACCACGCCCGAATCGTCCACGTTGATCTCGGCGCCGGTCTCCTCCTGGATGCCGCGGATGATCTTGCCCTTCGGTCCGATGATGTCCCCGATCCGGTCGGGTCTGACCTGGATGGTGATGATCCGCGGCGCGTACTTCGACAGCGTTGCCCGCGGCTCGGCCATCGTTTGATCCATCACGTCCAGGATGTGAAGTCGGGCGTCACGCGCCTTAGCGAGCGCGCCGCGCACGATCTCCAGCGTGAGCCCGTGAGTCTTGATGTCCATCTGGATGGAGGTCACGCCGTCCTTCGTCCCCGCAACTTTGAAGTCCATGTCGCCGAGGTGGTCCTCGGTACCGAGGATGTCGGTGAGTATCGCGACGCGATCCCCTTCCTTGATCAACCCCATCGCCACCCCGGCGCACGCCGCCTTCATCGGTACACCGGCATCCATAAGCGCCAGTGAGCCGCCACACACCGTCGCCATCGACGAGGAGCCGTTTGACTCGAGGATGTCCGACACGATGCGAATAGTGTAGGGGAAATCGGCGTAGGGAGGCAGCAGCGCCTGGAGCGCCCGCTCCGCGAGGTTCCCGTGACCGATCTCCCGTCGCGTAACGCCGCGCACCGGACGGACCTCACCCGTGGAGAACGGCGGGAAATTGTAGTGTAGCATGAAGCTCTTGGTGGTCTCCTGAGCGACGTCGATGTTGTCGATCCTCTGCTCATCCGCCACCGAGCCCAGCGTGGTGCTAACCAGTGCCTGTGTCTGACCCCGCGTGAACAGGGCCGAGCCGTGGGCCCTGGGGAGAACGCCCACCTCACAGCTGATCGGGCGCACCGTGTCCAGGTCCCGCCCGTCCACACGCTCCCCGGTGTCCAGCACCTGCTTGCGCATAGTCGTGTACTCGACCTCGTCCATCACGGCCTTGATGTCTTCTTCGCCCTCCGGGAACTCCTCGGCAAGCTGTTCGACCACCTCGGCCCGGACCGACGCGAGCGCCTGAACCCGTTCCGACTTCTCGGCGAGATTGACAGCCTCCCGGACCTTGCCGCCCGCCACTTCCGTGACGCGGGAAACGACTTCGGGGGCGACCTCGCGCGGCGTCCACTCCATCTTCGGGACACCGAGCGCGGCTACCACCTCTTGCTGCATGGAGACCAGCTCGCCTATCCCACGCTGCGCGAACTCCAGCGCATCGGCCACGTCGTCCTCAGTCACCTCCAGCGCGCCTCCCTCCACCATGATTATCGAGTCGGCGCTCCCGGAGAGGACGAAGTCCACGTCGCTCTCCTCGAGCTGTGCGAACGTCGGGTTCAGCACCCAGTCGCCGTCCACCCGCCCCACGCGCACGCCAGCAATGGGGCCGTTCCACGGCACCGGAGAAAGCGCGAGCGCCAGCGACGCGGCCGTCAGGCCGAGCACGTCGGCGTCGTTCTCCTGGTCGGCCGACAAGACGTAAACGAAGACCTGGACCTCGTTCTTGAAGCCCTTGGGAAAGAGCGGCCTGAGCGAACGGTCGATGAGCCGTCCTGCGAGAATCTCTTCTTCGCCGGGACGGCCCTCCCGCTTGAAAAACCCTCCGGGGATCTTGCCGGCCGCGTAGCTCTTCTCGCGGTACTCCACCGTGAGGGGGAAGAAGGGGAGGTTGGTTTCCTTGTCGGCCACCGTCACGGCGGCCAACACCATCGACTCACCGAACTGTACAACGGCGCTACCAGCGGCCTGCTTCGCAATGCGGCCGGTTTCGAGGCGATACAGACGCCCCCCGATCTCACGCTCAGTCTTCTGAACCATTTTTTCCTTGCTGGGACATTCGGGTGTGAAGAGAGGCGCCTAGGTTGTGCGTCCCAGACGCCTCGAGCTGATGCTCATTCAAACTAGTAACGGATTCCCAACTCTTCGATGAGACGACGGTAGTCCTCGAGGTCGGTCCGCTTGAGGTAGTCCAGAAGGCGCCGGCGTTTGCTGACCATCATGAGTAGGCCTCGCCGGCCGTGGTGGTCCTTCTTGTGGTCACGGAAGTGCTCGGTAAGCCCGTTGATGCGCTCGGTCAGGAGCGCCACCTGAACCCGGGAAGACCCCGTGTCCGTGGCGTGCTTACCGTACCTTTCGACAACCGCTCGCTTGTCAACGCCCATCAAATGTGTATCCTCCAAACTACCCGAGCCCGTGAACACGGATGCTCGTATCTTTAAGCAACGCAGCAATGTAGCCGACCCCGCGTGCACTGTAAAGGCTCGTGACGACTCTAGACCCCGAAGACCTCATAGGTCGAGAGATCGGCCGCTATACGCTGGACCGCCTCATCGGTCACGGCGGTTTCGCCTGGGTATTTGCCGGCCGCCAGACGAGCGACGGCCGGCAGGTGGCTGTCAAGATCCTCAAGCCGCGCTATGCCCACGATCCCGAATTCGAGAAGCGTTTCCGCAACGAGGCCCAGCTCGCCTCGGAGTTCCAGCACCCCAACGTGGTTCACATTCTCGAGGTCGGTCAGGCGGACGACTTCACCTATTTCAGCATGGAGCTGTACGCCGACTCCCTGGGCGCCAAGCTGAAGCGTGGGGAGACGGTCCCGGAGGAGAACCTTCTGCAGATCGCGAGGGACCTGGCGTCCGGACTCGCGTACGCGCACGACAAGGGCATCATCCACCGGGACATCAAGGTGGACAACGTACTGCTGAGGGACGACGGCACGGCGGTGATCGCGGACTTCGGGATCGCGCGCGCCGTGTCGGGCTACGTCTCGGCGACGGGCGTGAACATGACTATCGGCACGCCGCAGTACATCTCTCCCGAACAAGCGCAAGGGCGCACACTCGACGGACGTAGTGACCTCTACGCTCTAGGCGTGACACTGTACAAGGCTGCAACGGGGGACGTGCCGTTTCGCTCCAGCGACTGGTTCGAACTCGCCCGAATGCACGTCGAGGAACAGCCCGTAGCCCCCACCAGGCGGCGTCCCGATCTCTCCGCGAGGCTCGAGAGGGTAATCCTCAAGTGTCTGGCCAAGCACCCCGACGACCGCTATCCGTCCGCGGCCGCGCTGGCGGAGGAGCTGCAACAGCTCGCCGACCAGGAACGGCGCACGGAGTCGTTCGGCATCGCCCCCATGTCGAGCAGGGAGATGGCGGCGGCGCTCGCCGAGACCGGGAAGCGCCCCAAATGGCTGATACCGGTGCTGGCGGTCGTAGTGGTGATCGCGGTCGCCCTGGCGGTGGTGGTGCTGGGAGGCTAGGCAGTCACTCCAGCAGCCTCATGAAGTCGTTCGCGAATGCCAGCAGCATTATCCCCACCAGCACGAGCATGCCGAGCTGAGTGAGCCTCAGCCTGAGGTCGAGCGACAACGGCTTGCCCCGCAGTCCCTCCATCAACAGGAACACCAGGTGCCCGCCGTCGAGCACCGGAATCGGTAGGAGGTTCAGCACGGCGAGGTTGACCGACAAGAACGCCATGATAAAGAGCAGGGGCACGATGCCCGCCTGAGCTGCCTCCCCCGCCACCTGTCCGATCAAGATCGGTCCGCCCAGGTCGCGCACGGACACGGCACCTACCAGCATACCCTTGAGGACCCCCAGCACCAGCATCACGTTGGCCACGGTCTGCCGTCCACCCTCCAGAACGGCACCCGGGAGGCTGAAACGCACCCGGATGGACGCCACCTCTGGATCTACCCCGATGCGTCCGACGACACGTGACTCGCCGGTGCTCGGGTCCTCGACCGTGACCTCCTGGGGGACCACGACCGCCTCGAACATGGAGTCGCCGCGCAGCGCCGTGAACACGAGCGTGTCCCCCGCCGCCGGGTCCACCACCTCCTGCAAGTCCGCGAACACGGAGAGGGTGTCACCGTTCACCGCCACCAGGAGATCGCCGGGCCGCAGTCCCGCGGCGTGCGCCGGCATTCCCACCGTCATCCGGCCGATGCGCGGCTCCCACATCGGCTTGATTGCATCGACCACCGCGAGCCGTGCACGCGAATCGAGACCAGCCAGATCCAGCTCGATAGGCCTCGACTCGCCCTCGACCTCCACAACGATTCTGGGGGATACCGGGTCGAGCAACATTTGCTCCATCTGCTGCCTGGACCGCACCGTATCGCCGTTTATGCGAATGACTTTCGCCCCACCCCGAATGCGCGCCAGCGCGGCGGCACCCGCCGGGAGCATGGCCGAATCGACGCGAGCTATCGACGTGGTGGGATCTTCCGGTCTCCCGTATGCGGCGGCCAGCGCAGCGTACACCACCCAGGCGAACAGCGCGTTCATGGCCACACCCGCAAACAGCACTGTCGCGCGCGCAGCCAGCGACTTGTGCTCGAACAGCTTCTGGGGCGGATACTCCTCGCCGGCTTCGCCGCCCTCGATGGAACTCATCGCCTCTTGTTCCTCCCGGCTGGCCATCTTGACATAGCCGCCGAGCGGAAACCAGGCCACGACGTACTCGGTCTCGCCGCGCCGGAACCTGATGGGAGTCGCCGGACCGAAGCCGATCGAGAAGCGGGGGACCCCGATCCCGGCCCACTTGGCTGCGATGAAGTGCCCCAGCTCGTGCACGAAGATGAGCACGCCCAGCACCACCACGAACGCAACGACGGTCAGGAGCAAAGCGCCTCCGCCAGACTGCGAGCCGCGCGATCCGCCTCTAGCACCGCTTCCAGGGTGTCGGCACCACGGGACTCGTGCCGCTCGAGTACGCGGTCAATCGTCTCAACGATCCGACCGAAGGGAATGCGCCCCTCGAGGAACGTGCTCACCGCCACCTCGTTCGCGGCGTTGAACGCAGCCGGCGCAGTGCCGCCGCTTCTTCCCGCCTCGACACCGAGCCGGAACGCGGGGAAGACGTCCGTTCGCAAAGGCTCGAAAGTGAGTGGGCCGGCCGCCACCGGATCGAACTGTTGGGTTCCCGTGTCACTCACGCGCTCGGGGTGGGTCAGCGCGTACAGGATCGGCAGCTCCATGGTCGGGAAGCCTAT
>JBHIEQ010000087.1:0-9315 GCA_046760725.1 Gemmatimonadales bacterium | reverse complement strand
ATGGGGGTGTCGTTGAGTCGGATCTCGAGCGGTTCCTCGGCGGCGACGGTGTCGGGTACGCGGCTCACCGAGGCACCGTCACGCTTGATTACCTCAACCGTCCGCATCGCTTCATCCACGTGTACGCCCCCCAGCCTGGTCTGCCGCATAGTGGGCGTGTGCAGCGAAGGGGTCAAGCTGTTTACCTGTGTGCTGATCGACCTGTAGCCGAAGGAGGGATCATGGTCGCCACCCCATCCACGATGCTCTCTCTCGGAACCGAGGTTCCCGAGTTTGCTCTGGTAAACGCGGTGGACGGACGAACGGTGAGTCCCGCCGATTTCGCCGACGCCAAGGCGCTGCGCGTAATGTTCATCTGCAATCACTGCCCCTACGTGCGACACGTTCAGGACGAGTTGGGGAGCGTCGCCCAGGACTACATGCCCAAGGGCATAGCAGTCATCGCGATCAACTCGAACGACATCGACGCCTATCCTCAGGATGCTCCGGAGCACATGCGACTGTTGGCGCAGGAGAAAGGCTGGGAGTTCCCGTTCGTGTTCGACGAGTCGCAGGAGGTAGCCAAGCGTTTCAAGGCGGCGTGCACGCCGGACTTCTTTCTGTACGATCGGGATCGCCGACTCGTGTATCGGGGTCAGCTCGACGACAGTCGGCCGGGGAACGACGCCCCAGTGACCGGCAGAGATCTCCGTGCCGCGCTCGACGCGGTGCTCGCCGGCGAGAGCGTGTCCAGCGATCAGAAGCCGAGCATCGGCTGCAATATCAAGTGGAAGCCGGGAAATGCGCCGGAGTATTTTGGGTGAGGCAGTGCACTGAACGCTGTGACGGTGTTCACCGGCTGCAAGGTCGCATGGGCGAGCCGCCGCCAATTGGGGTAGCAGCTGCTCTACGCATCTGCGCGTCCCCGATTGCGCACCGTTGGCTCCCGCGGCTGTCGGCAGCACCGCTCGCGTTCGAGTAGATCTAGCACCTACATGACCTGTTGCGACGCGCCACGAGTGTTCAAGTGCTATGCGGGCCTGTGGTAGTGCTCGGCTACTCGTATCTCACCTTCGGCAATCGCGATGGTGGGTGGATGGCAGTACAGCATGACGAAGGGACGCCCGCTGGGCCCCCGCCGGATGTAGCCGACGGCGTATGGCCTGACGGTCGAGTGATGCCACGGTGGGATCCGAGCAGAGACAGAAAAGGACTTCATGGCGGCGTAAGCCCTGAGCTGATCCTCGAGACCTACACCGTCAACTCCCAGCTGCCGGAAGAATCGCTCGTGGTCGTACTCGAAGGTGTGGATTCCGATCGTCGCCCGAAGCACGACTCCACCGCTACACCAGTCGCGCTACCAGGCTCGATTGCCGCAGAGCCCACTGCGTACAGCGTACGGCATACTGCTTACTGCTTACTGCCCCTGCACCGTCACCTTGCTGCACTCAGATAATCCATCACCAGGTACGCCATCGCTCTCATCCCGACCGGGATCGCCGTGTCGTCGGCCATGAAGTTGGACGTGTGGTGATTGCCGGAGGTGGTGCCGGGCTTGAGTGTGCCCAGGCGGTAGTAGAAGCCCGGAATTTGATTGGCGAAGTAGGCAAAATCTTCGGCGACGGTGGCCGGCGGCAGCACTTCCACGTTCTCAGCACCCACGACCCGCGCGAGGGTCGGCGCCATGCGCTTGCTCAACTCCACGTCGTTCACGGTGGGCGGGATAACCCTGTTGTAGCTCAGCTCGTAGGTCCCGCCGCCTGCTGATGTGACACCGGCCAGAATCTCGTGCATCCGCCGCTCGACGAGGTCCTGCACCTCGGTGCTATAGGTGCGAACGGTTCCCTGTAGGTGCACCTCGTCCGGGATGATGTTGAACCTTGCGCCGCCCCTGATGACGCCCACGGTTATCACCGCGGGCTCGAGCGGCGGGATGTTGCGGGAGCGAATGGTCTGTAGCTGGCTCACTGCCTGAGCGGCCATCACAATCGGGTCCGCACTCAGATGGGGCGACGCGCCGTGGGCGCCCTTGCCTCGGATCGTGATCTCGAATCGATCCGACGACGCGAGCGCTGGGCCCGGCGTGTAGCCGACCCGCCCGACCTCCATGTTCCACAGGGTGTGCAGGCCGAAGATGGCCTCGGGCCGGGGATCCTTCAGCACGCCCTCCTCGATCATGAGGGGAGCTCCACCCTCCTCTCCTGGGGGCGGGCCCTCTTCAGCCGGCTGGAAGATGAACTTGACCGTGCCCGGTAGGCTGTCACGCATCGACGCCAGGACGCGGGCCACGCCGAGCTGCACGGCTGTGTGTACGTCATGCCCGCAAGCGTGCGATACGCCGACCTCCTGGCCGAGATACGTGGTCCGAACGGTGGACTTGAACGGGTAGGGCGTGTCTTCTGTTACAGGCAAAGCGTCCATGTCGGCTCGGATCGCCACTACTGGACCCGGCAGTCTGCCCTCGAGGATTCCCACAACCCCCGTGTGGGCGACGCCTGTGCGTATCTCGTCGAGTCCGAGGTTCTCGAGGTACTGCGCCACGAGAAGCGCCGTCTCGAACTCGCGGTTGCTCAGCTCCGGATTCTGATGGAGCTGGTGACGTATCTCGACGATCTCCGGAACGATCCGTTCGACAGCCGCATCGATCCGGTTGTATTGAGCACTTCCCGGAGAAGACAAGGCAATGCTCAGACCCAACGTGCAGACGGTCACTCGGTACATGTTCCCTCCTGCGAGGCGGTCTCGACGGCAATAGTAGTACACCGACTGACAGAAAGGGAGAAGAGAGCCGCGCACCGCGACCACCGGAACTTCCTCTTCATTGATTTAGTATCACCGCGGCGATAACGTCTCCGGTCCCGCTTGCCCAGAACGTTGGAGGTTCGAGATGTACCGTCCGCTCCGTTTCGTCGCCCCAGTGGCGCTCGTGGCGTCAGTGACCGCGTGCGTGCGAGTTTATCCGATCGTGCTGTAGCCCGTGCCGGCGGTCGCGCCGTCGACCGCGTCCGCTGCGCAGGAAGGAGAGATGAAGCCGAAGGACCAGGAGGAGGAAGAAGACACGGGCCCGTTCAAGAAATGGGAGGACGTCCTCGAGCACACCGACTCGATCCCGGGCTATTTCACTGTTCACCGAAAGCGGGACAACACGCTGAGCGCGGCCGCCTGGATGGAGCTGGGTGGCGGGACGCGCGCACCGCGGGCGGTCAACTCATTCCGGCGCAACCTCCAGCGCTCACATCTCAACGGGTTGGTGGACCTGTTGATCAGTCGGAGTCCGGTGGTGCCGGAGGATGCGCGGTCGCTGGCGCGCTATGAGTTGAGGGGAATCTCAGAGCGTATCGCCACCGCTCTCAGCTCCGGCGCCTTGCTCGACGTGGCCACACGGGCGCACCTGGAGGAGTCCAAGGCGCGGATCGATCGGGCGCTGGAGGCGTCAATGACTGTTACCGTCAGGGAAGACTGAGGGGCAGGGGCTCCACCAAAGCCTCGCGGCCGCCGGCCGCGACCGTGACGCCCGGCTCCACGTCCCTTTTCAGGACCGCGAGCCCGGCGATCCCGGTATCGAGCCACACTGCACTGGTGACACGCCCCACCTTCGTGGCTCCTCGCCACACAGTGGGGTCGTCCAGAGGGGGAGCTTCGTCCCACGTCAATCCGCGCAGCGCGCGGTTGACGTGACCGCGAAAGTGAACGCGTGCCACCGTCTCCTGACCGGTGTAACAGCCCTTGGTGTACGACACGCCGTCGAGCTCGTCGAGCCGCACCTCCTGAGGAAGCGTCTTCTGGTCGATCTCGGCTCCGAGTCGGGGCCACCCAGTGAAGATTCGAGCCGCTTCCAGCGCTGCTGGTGCCGCCACCGTGAAGTCGGCCGATGAGAGCGCCGCGGCGAGGGCGTCCAATTGATGCGCGGCGCAGCTGAGCTGAAGAGCGAAGGGCTGGTCCTTGGGGGGGCGTGCGGCGAGACACGGCACGTTCTCGACTTCGATGCGAGCCGTTCGTCCCTCCGCCGGCAGCGGGATGCCGGCCGCCGCGAATTGGCCCACTGCCAGCGGACCGGTGGCTCTCAGCACCGCGAGCTGCGGTGAGCGGTCCTCAACATGCGCAAGGCGAGGCGGAAGAGATCGCTGGAACACCTCCAGGAGCGCTCCAGAGCCCTGCGGCGATGGGAACAACATCACGGCGTCGTCGTCCCGCGCAAGCCAGAGATCGCATACAATCATCCCCTTGGGAGTCAATACGGCGCCGAAGATGAAGCCCCGCTCCCCCCGCGCCTCGACGTCGTTCGTGAGCACTCCCTGAAGACACTCGATCACCCCGGGACCAGTGACCGCCAGACAGACGGCGTCGGCCAGCGCAACGGCGGCGCCCGACATCACTGCCTCCCGCTCCGCCTTCGAGAGATCGTCGGGCCCGATTACGTGGACTTCGGGCAGGGCGTTAGCTGCCATAGAAGCCGGCGATCGCGTAGGAACCGTCCAGTAACTCGACCGGGTGCAGGACGTCGGTCTCCAATCCCTTCGCCCTGAGCCCGGCCCCGATCTGCATTACGCAGCCCGGATTTCCCGTAACCACCACATCTGGCCGGAGCGTGGCAAGGGCTTCGATCTTGCGGTCTAGCACTTCGCGCGAGAGCTCCGGCTGCACTAAGAAATAGCTCCCCGCACCGCCGCAGCACTCGGAGGCCTCCTCGTAGGAGATGGGTGTTATCTCCGGAATGGCACCGAGCATTTGCTCGGGCGGATCGGTGAGCCTCTGCGCGTGCAGCAGGTGACAGGGAGGATCGTGCGCGATGCGGAGCGCGAGCGGCGCTCCCCGGCGTGGTCCTCTCTCCGCCAGAAGCTCGGTCACATCGCGCACCCGCGAAGAGAATTCTTTGGCTGCGGCCGCCAGTACATCACCGCTCAGGAGGTCTCCGTAGCCCTTGAGCATTGCGCCGCACCCGGCCGCGTTCACCACGATCGGGAGTTCGGGCTCAGCCGCGAAAGCTGTCACGTTCCGCCGGGCGAGAGCGACCGCCTCCTCGTGCAGTCCCGCGTGAGCGTGAAGAGCACCGCAGCACACCTGCTCCCGGACGCGAACCGTTGCGTAACCGTTCACCAAGAGAACGCGCCTCGTTGCGGCGTGAACGTGCGAGAACAGGCCCTCCATGATGCATCCGACGAAGAGAGCGGCGGCAGCGGCAGGTGGAACGGGGGAGGAGGAGCTTGCCTGTCGCCGCCGCGGCTGCCGCCAGAGTCGATTCCCACCTCTCGTCGCCCCGAGCGTGCCAAACAGGAATCCCAACCTCGAGGGTCCCGCGAGACGGCGCGCGAGCGGCCGGGCCAGTCGCGCTGCGGTGGTGAGAGGTCGTCTGATTCGCGCCTCCGCCACTGCGGCCAGGAGCAGCTGCGCGGCGAGAGGCAGAGGCCTGGCCTCCAGTAGGAGTCGGCGCGCGCGCTCGAGAGCGGGGCCGTAACGCACGCCGGACGGGCACACGGGTTCGCACGCCAGGCATCCGAGGCAACGGTCCAGGTGGTGCGCGACTGCAGGTTCGGTAATCGACAACCGGCCGCGGTCGAGCTCCTTTATGAGGAGGATGCGGCCCCGCGGGCTGTCGGCCTCGTCGCCGGTGGCTATGTAAGTGGGACACGCCTGGAGGCAGAATCCGCAGTGTACGCAGGGATCCAAGCCTGCTGTCGCGTCGGGCGTCACTCCCTGGCTCCGAGCCCCGTTACGAAGATCTCCTCCGGGTCGAACGCGTGCCTCAAAGACTCCACGAGGCGAGCAGTTCCCTCGCGGTACGCGCCGAAGAGCCCCAGCTCATGTCGCGTCGCCCAATGCGCCCGTTCCAGTGTCACAGGCATCTCTTGCTGGGCGGCCGCATGCCTGAGCTGCCGCAAGCGGCTCACGGGGGCGTCTCCGGCCCAGCGCACCGTACCCGCCGCCACCGTGACCGCGACCCATGACTCGGACAGGTGATGTGCCAACAGGTCGAGGGCGTCATCCAGGGCGGTCGGCACGGCACCCAGCCGTAGTGTCGTGGGGTGCCCAGTAGCGCCGACTGCGACGGAGTGCCACAGCCTCGCGGCCTGCTCGGGCTGAAGCTCAGTGAACGTGATTCCGGCGGTGCGGAGCACCGCCTCTCGCTCGGCTGCCTGGGCCGCGGGGGGGCCGGCGGTGCGGATGGCGAGCTGCCACTCCGAGCCGCGGGCCGCATGGGGAGAGAGCAGCTCGAGGGAAGCCGGGGTCAGGCCGCTGTCCAGCACGCTACGTGCGGCGGCCAGCAACGCGTCGCGGCTTCCTCGAGCCGTCACGGTGCTGTCTGTTCGGGGGACGGCTCGGAGTCGGAGTGTCACGCCGGCGACGACACCGAACGCGCCAAAGCTTCCTGTGGCGAGCTTCGTTATGTCGAAGCCGGCCACGTTCTTCATCACGCGTCCTCCCGGACGGATCACGTGACCCTTGCCCGTGACCATTGTGAGACCGAGCACCTGATCGCGCACGGCGCCGAATCCGGCTCTGAGCGGGCCGGCGGTGCCCGTCGCGACGACCGATCCCACCGTGCGGTTCTCGCCGGGCGGATCGACGGCACACCATGTGCCGCACTCGGCGAGCTTCTCGCGCAGCCCGGCCCAGCTCAGCCCGGCGCCCGCCGTCACCACAAGGTCGGAGGCATCGAGGTGTGTGATCTCATCCAGCCCGGCGGTCGCGACGGTGAGGTCCGCCGGCGCGTCGCACGGCATCCATCCGGCGCCTCCGGCGATGCGGACGGCCCAGCCCTCCGCCGCGGCCGTTCCTAACACCAGGCTCATTGCGTCCACGGTGCGCGGTGTCACGCTTGGGTGTCCCGACTCGTCCACCATGACGGCCCTGTCGCTGCCCAGCATGGATCGTAAGCGATCCGCAATCGTGCGCGATGTCACAGCATCACCTCGGCGAGTTCTCTACGGCGTACGTTTCTACCGGAGCGCCATTCGCGGCAGGCGTGTCTGGGCACCACCGTGCCGGGATTGGCGAGGTTCTTGGGGTCGAACGCGCGGCGGACGGCCGACATTGCCGCCAGGGTGTCGGGGTCGAACATGAGCGGCATGTAGCGAAGTTTGTCGATTCCCACGCCGTGCTCGCCGGTGATCGTGCCCCCCGCTCCGACGCATGCCTCCATGATGGCGGCAGACGCTTTTTCGACACGCTCGATCTCCTCGGGGTTCGTGCTGTCGAAGTTCATGTTCGGATGCAGGTTGCCGTCGCCCGCGTGGAACACATTCGAGATCGATAGACCGTACAGCCTGCCGATTGCCTCTATGTGCTCCAGGAGATCGGGGAGCGCGGTGCGGGGGACCACGGCGTCCTGCACGGCGAGATCGGGGCTGATTCGGCCAAGCGCCCCGAACGCCTTCTTGCGGCCCTGCCACAGGCGCTCGCGCTCCGAAGGGTCCGTCGCCGATCTCACAGACCTCGCTCCGTGAGTATCGAGAATCCCCATAAGCTCCGCCGCCTCCGCCTGAACGGCCTCGGCGTCGCAGCCGTCAAGCTCCACGAGCAGCACCGCAGCGGCCTCGGTCGGGTAGCCCGCGGAGTAGATCGAGGCCTCTACCGCCCGGATGCAGTTTCGGTCGATCATCTCCATGGCCGCAGGAACCGAGCCGCTGGCGATGATGGCCGATACCGCTTCTCCCGCGTCGCGCAGCCGGCCGAAGTCCGCAAGCATTGTGTGCACTGCCCGCGGAGCCGGGGTGAGCCTCACAGTGATCTTGGTCGCGATGCCGAACATTCCCTCGCTGCCCACAAAGAGTCCCACGAGATCGGGTCCCCAAGGCTCCCCGCCCGGCGAGCCCAGGGTCACGACTGCTCCGTCGGGCAGCACGACCTCCAGCTCGAGAACGTGGTTGCTCGTGACGCCGTACTTCAGGCAGTGAGGCCCGCCGGCGTTCTCGGCCACATTGCCGCCGATCGTGCACGCCGCTTGGCTGGAGGGATCGGGGGCGTAGTGCAATCCGTGGGGAGCGACAGCCGCAGTGAGCCGTTGATTGACGACTCCCGGCTCCACGACGGCGCGCCGATTCACGGGGTCGATCTCGAGGATGTGGTTCAGCCGGGTCAGGACGAGAAGCGCGGCGTCATCCGCCGCGAGTGCGCCGCTCGATAGTCCGGTTCCGGCGCCACGGGCCACGAACGGTACCTCGTAGTGAGCGAGCACCCGAACCGAGCGCGCCACCTCGTCAGAGCTCCCGGGAAGGACTACTATCCCCGGGCGCGACCGATGCGTCGGGAGGCCGTCCGTTTCGTAGGTTACGAGCCCCCCCGTGGAGCGACGCACCCAGCGGGGCCCCACAATTCCTTCCAGAGCTTGCTGAACCTGGAGCGGGATCTTCCCGTGAGCTGGCCGAGCGGGCATGACAGATAAGTAAACCCGGAGTGGGGGAGGGGTGAAGCGGGAAAAACAGAGGGGCCCCGGAGCGAGCCCCGCAGCCCCTATGAATCAGCAGGCTGTCGTGATCAGGCCGCGCGCCAGAATCCCAGAAGTGCCTTCCCGTCCGGGCTCTCTCGCAGCTTCTCGAACGCGCGCTCCCGGATCTGGCGGATGCGCTCGCGTGTCACTCCCATCAGCGCTCCGATCTTCTCCAGAGTCATACCCTCGGAACCTTCCTCGAGGCCGTAGTACAGGTAGAGTATCTTACGCTCACGAGGCGTTAGGTATTTCTGGAATACCTGATCGATGAACTCGCGCATCAGTTTGCCGTCGGTCCGCTCCTCGATGTCGGTCCCCTCGATCCCCGCGAATCTCTCTCCCAACGTCGCGGCGTCCCTGTCCGTGCGGTCGATGGGCGCGTCCAGGGACATCTCGGCCGCGGTCATACGGCGCGCGCTGCGCACGTTCTCCACCGTGTCGTCCAGGGCCCTCGCGATCTCCGTGTCCGTCGGCTCTCGACCCAGCTCTTGCGACAGGTACGTCTCTGTGCGCGACATCCTGATCAGGTGGCTGTTCTGGTTGAGCGGGATCCGCACGCTGCGCGTTTGCTCGGCGAGTGCCTTGAGCACCGCCTGACGTACCCACCACTCGGCGTAGGAAATGAACTTGACGCCCTGGTCGGGATCGAACTTCTTCACCGCCTTGAGCAGTCCCTCGTTGCCGATAGCGACGAGCTCCGATAGGTCGAGGCCGTGACCTTGATACTTCTTCACATACGAAATGACGAAGCGAAGATTCGACGTCACGAGCTTCTCTGCGGCCTTCTGGTCCCCTCTGCGGGCCCGGCGCGCGAGGCGTCGCTCTTCCATGGGATCCTTGATCAGGGGGAGCTTCTGGATGTCTTGCAGATATTGGTCGAATGCGCCGGATGGCTGGGTACGAAAGAA
>JBHIEQ010000086.1:0-9325 GCA_046760725.1 Gemmatimonadales bacterium | reverse complement strand
CGCGGTTGCGGAACGCGACGTTCTTCAGCAGCAGCGGCGGATAGGCGAAGAGCCAGATGCGCCACGCCAGCTCGGCGCGCGACGCCTCGGTGCGTACCTCGGCCGATCCGCGCTTGAGCTGCCGCGAAATGTCAACATTGAAGTGGTCCCAGCGATGGCCGGTGGCAATCAGCAGATCCTCGTAGCCGTCCAGGTCGACGTCCACGAACTCGGTGCCCCACGACCAGTCGGAAGCCTCCACCCCTGCGAACTCCGCAAGCTGGGCAAGGGTCGTATCCCCCCGGTTGAGAAACAGGGAGTTGCGGGTCCATTGCGGGCGGTCGTCTATCTGCCCCACCTCCTTGGGCGGGGCCGGGAACACCGGGAACAAACGCTTGCGGCGCGACAGCTCCGGGCTGAGCATGTCGGTCTGGAAGATGTCGAGCGTGCCACTGCGGTCTACGTCCGCGAAAGCCACCGCCATGGTGGAGTAGCTCGTCGTCCGGAGCGCAAGGCGTGGGGCCTGCCGAAAGGTGCCGTCGCCGGCGTTCAGCCACAGGAAGTCGGGGTCCTGGAAATCGTTGCACACGTAGAGGTCCGGGCTGCCGTTGCCGTCCAGGTCGGCGAAGCGGGCAGCGAGGGCAAAGTAATCCGGCGGTTCGTTGAGCGGCTGGCCGTCAGGATCCAGGAACCGGCCGTCTGTAAACGACACCGGCTCGAAGCGGCCGGTGCCGTCGTTCAGGTACAGCCGATCCGGCTCGGCGCGCTCCACCCGCACGGGAGTGCCGCGCCGCGTCATGCGTTCGATCCGGAAATGTCGACGGAAGCGAGTGGCCACCCGGTAATCCCCATCGGCTGTCTGCTCGACGGTGTTCTCTTTCTTCAAGGCGCGCGGTGGAAAGATGTCGGTCACGGAAGCGACCTTGTAGTTGGCGACATAGAGATCGAGGTCACCGTCGCGGTCCACGTCGGCGAGCGCCGCCGTCGTGCTTCCCGACTTAGAATCCAGTCCCGCGTGCGGTGCCGCCCGGAAATGGCCGGTGCCGTCGTTCAGAAAGAGCGTGTTGGGGCCGCCGAGGGCGAGTATCAGGAGGTCGAGATCCCGGTCGCCGTCCACGTCGGCAAACACGACACCGGTGGAGTGCCGGTTCGGGGCAGTGACACCCCGTGCCTCGGCGACCTCCTCGAAGTGCCACCCGCCCAGGTTGCGGTACAGGGCGTTGGGGCCTTGGATGCTGGCCAGATAGATGTCCACGAGCCCGTCGCCGTCGATGTCGCCCAGGGCGACGCCCGAACCATTCGCGAGAAAGCTGTTCCTTCCCGCCAGCTCATCGGACAGGCTGTTGGCGAACGAGACCCCGGTCTTGGAGGGCGCGAGGAGCGTGAACCCGGTGGCCTGCCGCCCTTGCACGTCGAGGCCGCGCCAACGGAACTGTTCCTCGTCGTGCCAGAAACGCTCTGGTGGGGGTCGGCAAGCGGCGCCAAGGAACACCGCGCCCGCGAGAAGGGGCCCCACGAGGGCCCCCATGGGGGCGACGCGCGCGGGCCGCGGATCATGCGTTGGACTCGTGGTCGCGATCGCGGTGCTCAACGGTCTCCGGCTGATCGATCGACTGGCGTTATCTCTACGGTGCCCCTGCTGAGCCGTGTGGGCGTAGCCCCGCCGCAGCCGGGGCACAAGGAGCTGCCCAAAGGGAGCGGCGTATCGTCGTAAGAGCTGCGCGTGATTCCCGAGGACGCCATTGGGAGGTTGCCTGGCCGCGGCCCAATATGCACGGGGTGCTGCGGAGCGTCAAACATCTACGGTGTGTAGGGCGTGGGGAGGACGTCCGTTGCGGCCGTACCTTCACATCGACGCGTCGAGGAGCTACATGTTGGTAGAGTATGGCACCAAACAGGTTGCGCCCAATGAAAGCCCGACCGCTCCTGATTCTCTCGATCGCGGCCGCTGCGGCCACCTCGCCCACCCTGGCCCAGTCTCCCGGCGATCTCGGCCCGCCCGAGCGCGCCATCCGGCGCGACATCCCGCTCACCAACATGATCCGGCGGGCGTTCGCTGCGGGAACGCGCGACTCCACGGGTCGTCCGGGGCCGAACTACTGGCAGCTCTGGATCGACTATCACATCCAGGCGAAGCTCGATCCCGCGACGCATGCCGTCACAGGGACCGAGACCGCTGTGATCCACAACACGAGTCCCGAGCCGATGGAGAACATCGTGCTCCGGCTCGATCAGAACATCTTTGCACCCAACGCCGTGCGCTTGAGACCGGTGCCCGAGATTACGGACGGAATGGCGATCACCCGTATGACGGTGAACGGGGAGCCCGTGGACCTCAATCCGCCGCCCAGGCGATTCCGGAGGGGCGGCGAGCCACCGGAGGTGAGACTCGCGGCCTACGGCACCGGTCAGACTTCCGCGAACATCACGCTGCCCACGCCCATCCCCGCGAAAGGCGAGGCCACGATCGAGGTGGAAAGGAGCTTCCGGGTCCCGCACGCCCGGGGCATGCGCGGACTCCGGATGGGAGCTTGGGGGGATACGCTGGTCCAGATCGCGCAGTGGTACCCTCGGGTCGCCGTGTTTGACGACCTCCGCGGCGGCGGCTGGGATACCGAGCCCTACCTCGGCCCGTCCGAGTTCTACAACAACTTCGGCAGCTTCGACGTGACGATCGAAGTTCCCGCGGGATGGATCGTGGGAGCGACCGGCGTGCTCCAGAACCCCGACGAGGTTCTCACCGAGGCAGCGCGCGAGAGGCTGTCGCACGTCCTGGAATCCGACTCGACGCGCACGATAGTCGGCGCAGAGGAGCGCGGACCGAGCCGGGCCACGGCGGCGGGCGAGAGGCTTAGGTGGCACTTCGTGGCGGACACCGTGGGAGACTTCGCCTGGGCCGCGTCCGATCGGTACGTGTGGGACGCGACCCGCGCCACGATTCCGGGGGGCGGGAGGATACCCGTCCACATCATGTACCTTCCAGGCAACGCCGAGCAGTATCGGGAAGCCGGCCCGATCGCGCGGCACGCGCTGGAGTTCTACTCCGGGCTATGGATGCCTTACGCCTTCCCGCAGCTCACGATGGTTGACGGTCCCGACCGCGGCATGGAGTACCCCATGTTCATCATGTCGGGTGTGGGTGCCGCGGACCACGAGGTGGGCCACGAGTGGTGGCCGATGATGGTCGGCGTGAACGAGACGTGGTACGGCTTCATGGACGAGGGGTTCAACGTGTACATGAACAGGCTCTCTCGCGCGCACTTGAGCGGAGAGGAGCCCGACCTGGACGGCATGGGGCAGAGCTACGGCCAGATAAGCGGCGACGAGCGCGAGGCGCCGCTCATGTGGAACGCGAACTACGGCGGACCGATGTACCGGTTCCAAGCCTACTCCAAGGCGCCGCTCATGCTCTCCATGTTGGGGGGGATCGTGGGCGACACCGCGGTGTGGCGCGCCATGAGCGAGTACGCGCGCGCTTGGCGCTTCAAGCACCCGACGCCGTGGGATTACGCGTTCTTCATGAACAACGCGCTGGGCACGGACCTCTCCTGGTTCTGGTACTACTGGCTGTTCACGACGGAATCGGTGGATGGCTCGATACAGCAGGTCGCGACCGATGGGTCCCGCACGACGGTGACCGTGCGCCAGGACGGGGAGATGCCGTCGCCCGTGGTGCTCGAGGTGCGGTTTGCCTCCGAGGGACCTCCGATCGCGCCGATCGAGAACGGTGTGATGGTGGACGCCGTCACTGCCCTTGTTACGTATCCAGTGGACGTGTGGTTTTCCGGTAAGAGGACGTTCGAGGCCACACTGGACTTCGGACCGCGCAAGATCGAGAGGATCCTGCTCGATCCCAAGTGCCGCTTCCCCGACCGCGATGTAACGGACAATGTGTGGCCGCGCGATCCCTCGTTCGGGACTCAAGGCGCGCCGGGGGTGGCGGGCTGCTACGGGAGGTAGCGTATCCCGACGGCAAGCCCCGAGCTTGCCCACCCAGCCGAGGGGGGCCGATACTATGGTCGTGCACAATACCGCGCGCGGGGCTCGTAAGCTCACAGCTCTCGTCGCCCTCGTCGGCGCGTCTGCTACGACCGGCTGCTTCGTCGCCGACCTTCTGGGCTCCGACGACGTCATCGCCGGCGACTATGAGCTGGTGTCGGTGAACGAGCAGGACATCCCGGCTGTCGTCTCGGAAGTACAGTACCTGGGCGGTTCCCTCACTATGCGCGAGGGCGGATCGTTCAGTCAGGTGCTTCTCCTGCAGTTGGGTGAGATCGGCGTCACCACGGTCATCGACGGCGGTTACACGCTCGACGGTTCGACGGTCCTGTTCGTGATCGCTTCGATTACAGTGAACGGCGAGCAGCAGACGTCCGAAACGGGCAGCATCAACGGCACCTGGGACGGCGACGAGATCAGGATCGCGGACGAGCAGATCCGGCTAGTATTCCGGAAATAGGGCGGGGAATTGGCGGGGGCGACGCGGCGGTACACCGAGGGGAGCTGGGAAGAGGAATCTTTCGCCATCTACGGGATGGGCGCCCCGCCGCCCAGGTGCCCCCAATGTCGCCAGCGCGGCTTCTACGGGCCGCGCTTCGCCGAGCCCGATCTCAAGTATCGCGCGTGCAAGTTCTGCGGCTTCTGGCAATATGTGGAGGGTGAGCCGCGCACCTACTTGCCGTCCGTCCACGGCTGCGAGTACTGGCCGCTCGTGGCGGGGGCGCCCTACATTTGGTGGGTCGCGCCTGACCAGAAGACCTACACATGCCCGTGGTGCGACAAGCGAGTACGGGTCGCAAGCTCGCGCGTGAAATCTCCGGCCGACGATCCCGAGCACTCCTGGCGCAAGCTGCGCCAGTCAATGCCGCAACGGTTCTACATGAAGTTCTGGGCGCAGTGGCCTACGACGGTGGGGAGGATCTACCTCTGAAGACCGGCAGCACAAAGCTCACAGTCGAAATCCAGCGCTATGGTGTCATCCGAGGCCGCACGCTGGCAGCCCCTCTGTGAGCCCCCGAGGTGTTTCGGATCCTACTCCGACCCGGCAGACCAGCTGCGTGCGCGCGTGGCGGGCGGTCGCATGCCATCCGGTGTCGCTCGCAGCTCCGATCGAGATCTGTACGCCCGCGCTCGGCGTGAAGTCGAGCTCTGCGAGTTTAGCCGTGTATGTAGCATGCTCTGCGAAGTAGATCTCTTGAGCCACCAGCAGGTTCTGTAGGTCCGCCTTCATCGCTGCCTCGTAGGCCCGAGCGGCCGCTCTCGCCTGCATCTCGGGTGTGAACTCGCGCATGAGCACGACGTGGCGCGTGTTGAGCCAGAACTCCTCGTTCTCCTCGACGAGACGGACCCGGATCCAACCCCCATCGCCGATCTCCAGCACCTCGATGACCCGCTCGTCGTCGAGGACCGAGATCCAATATGTGCGCCCCACTTGAACGAACGACGGCGTCTCGGCCTGCGCTGATGCCGCTCGTGGCGATCCAACCGCTGCGAGGGCGGCGATGCCAAAGATCAGGCGGATTCTGATTGCTGCTCTCACGAGGGCGATCCCTCCTTCACGACGAACAGCGTTTGTGTGGGATATGCGAACTCGATACCCTCAGCCTCGAACCGTTCATGGACCCTCAGGTTCACCGCCTGCTGGATGTCCATGTACACGGAGTAGCTCGGATCGAGCACGTAATAGACCGTCTCGAAGTTGATGGAGAAATCACCGAAGGCCTTGAGATGCGACCGATCGAACCGCGCCTTATCGTGCTCCCCGATGGCGTCGCGGATTATCGTGGGGATGATCTCGAGCTTCTCGCGCGGCGTCTGATAGGTGACACCAACAGTGAAAGTCACGCGTCGCTCGTACATGCGCCCGTAGTTGCGGATCCGGCTCTTGAGGAGATCGGAGTTGGAGAAGACGAGCTGCTCCCCGGAGAGACTTCGCAATCTCGTCGTCTTGAGCCCGATGTGCTCCACGTTTCCCATGTGCTCGTCGACGATCAGGAAATCGTTGATCACGAACGGCTTGTCGAGCACGATCGACAGCGAGGCCAGGAGATCGCCCAGCACGTTCTGAACGGCGAGAGCCACGGCGATACCGCCGATGCCCAAACCCGTAACGAGGGCCGTGACGTCGATGCCGAGATTGTCCAGCGCGAGGAGCACAGCAACGGCCCAGACCGCGAGCTTGCTGAGAAATCCCAGCGCGCTCACAGTCGTGACGGCGGCGGCGTCCTCGGTGAGCTCCTTGTCGCGGTAGCTGTCCAGCCAGAAGGTCACCGCGCTCGTCACCCAGATCCCTCCCTGGACGAGCAGTGCCAAGACGACCACTCTGTCCGCGATCGCCTGCACTTCGGCTGGAAGCACCAGCACGAGAGTCGCGACGTAGATGGCGACGATGAGGTAAAACAGACGCTTCGTGTTGCTCAGCGTGTGGGCGAGGAGATCGTCCCACGTCGTCGCCGTACGCTCCGCGAGTCCCCCCAAACGTGTCTTGACGAGGCGCTCGACGAGCCGCAGCAGGGCGGCCGCCAGCAGCGCGACCAACACGGCCACGGCCCAGGACTGCACCGTGTTTCCGTAGAGCGAGTACTCCAGGATTCCCATCGTGGCTCAGCTCGAAGAAGAGGTCAGCCGCCCGTGCATTGCAGCGTCTTCGGTCGCTGGTTCTGGCACGCTATGCTAGCGTCCATCCCGAATGCCATGACCGCACAGGCGGCCCGCCGAGCCGCGCGCTCGGCGTCCTCGCGAGTAGCACCGGAGCCCGTGCGGCACGTTTCCACGCCCCGGAACTCCACGCAGACCTCACACTCCGCCTGCACCACCTTCAAGGATCCACGGACCAGGAAACCCAGCAGCACCGCGATTGCCGCAACCAGAAGGAGACCGCGAAAGACCGTTTTCTTCTTGCTCATCAGGACACCAAAGTAGCGCCCCTCCCCTGGCCGTCCAGCATGCTACGCCCAGTGCCCAGCGCCCTGCGCCCTTTGCCCAGCGCCATCACTGCCACCTGGCACTCACACCCAGCTGGAACAGTCGGAACTCCAGTTTCTCGGCGGGAATCGCCAGAGGCCCGAGCTTCGCCGTCTGGCGGTTGGTGGCGCTCAGCTGGGCGAACGGAACGAGAGAGATTCGGCCCGTGAGCGCGAGATCGACGCCGGCACCCACTACGAGCGCCAACCCGTTCGCGGTCGTGATCCGTCCCTCGGCGTCCTCAGCGTAACGCGAGGGTCCGAATCCGCCCTTCAAGAAGAAAGAGCCCTCGGACTCGGGGAAGATCAGGACGGTCGCCATGACCGAGCCCCACTGCCGCACCGTGTCGGGCTCAGAGTGCGTCCATCCGTTCGCCTCAACCCCCACCAGCGTGTGCAGCGATAGCTCGCCACCCATGGCAACCCAGCCGGAGATACCAAGCTTACGCGCCGGGCTACAGTACCTGGGCAGCTCGCAGTCGCCTACGCCGGGCGCCACGCCGCCTCCGAACCAGAGTCCCCCATGCTCGATGCGGCCCTGCCCATGAAGCGAGCCGCTCCACAAGAAAAGGATTACCGCCAGGCTAGGCAGAAACTCGGCAGAGCGCATTAGCTCCTCACAGTATCGCTTCCAGCGTCATGGATCATGTAAGGCCGCCGAAACCTAAACGTCCGATCGAAACGCACCAACTTGCCGCCCCTTTGGCCCGCAACTAACCTTAGGGCGCGCGCCCAAGAGCGGGCGGGGCAAGAGTCACGAACTCCAATCCGCATACACTGTAATGTCAGCCGTGATGACCATAAGAAGCTTCAGCACAACTCGTTGCGCCCCAATGACTTGTCCTAAAGGGGGAAGGTCATGAAAGGCGCCAAGATAGCCTGGAAAGACGGACGGTACGTGGTGCCGGACCGCCCCATCGTCCCCTTCATCGAGGGCGACGGCACGGGGCCGGACATCTGGCGTGCCGCAAAGCGCGTCTTCGATGCCGCGGTCGAGCACGTTTCGGGCGGGACCCGCAAGATAGAGTGGCTCGAAGTGTTGGCGGGCGCCAAGGCGCACGAGCAAACCGGCGAGTGGCTGCCGGAAGCGACGCTCGAAGCGATCAAGGAATACCGCATAGCCATCAAGGGACCGCTCACGACTCCCGTGGGGGGCGGCCACCGCTCGCTCAACGTCGCCCTGAGGCAGCTACTCGACCTCTATGCGTGTGTGAGGCCCGTGCGGTGGATTCGGGGAGTGCCGTCCCCGATGCGCGACCCGAGCAAGCTGGACGTCGTGATCTTCCGAGAGAACATCGAGGACGTCTATGCCGGCATCGAATACCAGGCGGGCACGGAGGAGGCCCGTGGTGTGCGGCGGTTCCTCACCGAGACCTACGGCGCCAAGATCCGCGAGGGTAGCGCAATCGGAATCAAGCCGATGAGCGCGTTCAACAGCAAGCGGCTGGTGGCCAAGGCGATTCGCTACGCACTGGATCGAGGCCGGCCCTCGGTGACGCTGATGCACAAGGGCAACATCATGAAGTTCACCGAGGGGGCGTTCCGGGATTGGGGCTACGAGGTGGCGTGCGAGCTCTTCCCCGAGCAGACGATTCCAGAGAGCGAAGTCGGGAAACGGGAAATGGGAAACGGGAAGCGCGTCGTCATCAAGGATCGAATCGCCGATTCGATGTTTCAGCAGGTGCTCCTGAGACCCGACGAGTACTCCGTGATAGCGACTCCCAACCTGAACGGTGACTACATCTCGGATGCATGCGCCGCGCAGGTCGGGGGTCTGGGCATGGCGCCCGGAGCGAACATGGGCGACGGTTACGCCGTGTTCGAAGCTACGCACGGTACTGCGCCGAAATACGCGGGCCAAGACAAGGTGAATCCGGGCAGCCTCATACTGTCCGGCGTGATGATGCTCGAGGAACTCGGCTGGAACGACGCCGCGGAACTCGTCGTGCGCGGCATGGAGGGAGCGATCGCCGCCGGAACAGTCACCTACGATCTCGAGAGGCAGATGACCGGAGCCACGAAGGTCCCCACGTCGGGGTTTGCCACGGCGATCATCGAGCACTTCCGGGAGCCTGCAAGACTGTGAGATCGTCGGTCAAGGTGGTCCCGCTCGAGCAGGTCGGCGCGCAGGCGCTCGCGGTGATCGTGGGTGAGCTGGTGAACCGCAAGGTGCCGGCCTCTCTGTTGGGCCTCGAGTCGGCCACTCAGGGTGAGCTTAGCCGGTTGATCGACTCAGGGGACTTCATCGGCGAGGCGGACCAGGTGGCGGTCGCGTACCCCAAGCGTGGCGCGAGGCGCTTGATCCTCGTGGGGCTCGGCAAGCACGAGGAGGTAACGCGCGGCGCGGTGCGCCGCGCGGCCGCCATCGGCACCCGCAAGGCGGT
>JBHIEQ010000085.1:0-9331 GCA_046760725.1 Gemmatimonadales bacterium | reverse complement strand
GTGCTTAGCAGCCCCGCAATGAACCGGGTACTCAAACACCTGGACTACTCGGAGTACGGTGGGGCACCCCTTTTGGGGGTCCGGGGTGTTTCGATCATTTGCCACGGATCATCTCCCGCCCGCGCGATCAAGAACGCGGTCCGAGTCGCGCTCCAATCGGTGAATAGCGGTCTGAGCCAGCACATAGGTGCGGAGCTTGCCGGCGACGACGGAGCCGCGGCGTGAAGCGGCCGCTGGTGGAGGTGGCGGGTACGGGTCGCTACACGCCCGAGCGGGTCATGACCAACGCAGACTTCGAGCAGCTCGTGGACACCTCCGATCAGTGGATTCAGGAGCGCACCGGGATCAGGGAGCGACGCATCGCCGAGCCGCACGAGACGGTGGCGTACATGTCGAAGGAGGCGAGCGAGCGTGCTCTGGAGCAGGCGGGTCTCGACGCCACAGCGCTCGACGCGATAATCCTGGCTACGGCGAGCCCGGACAGGTTCCTGCCGTCGAATGCTTGCGACATGCAGAAGCTCTTGTGCGCCAAGAATGCCGCGGCATTCGATCTGGGCGCGGCGTGCAGTGGGTTTCTCTACGGCCTCACGGTAGCTGAGGGGATGATCACCGGAGGGAGTGCCGAAAACGTCTTGGTCATCGGGGCGGAGCGGTTATCGACCATAGTCGATTGGTCGGACCGGGCAACGTGCATCCTGTTCGGGGATGGCGCCGGCGCTGCGGTCGTTCGGCCGAGCTCGAACGGCGAGCGAGGCATACTGTCGAGCTACCTCAAGTCGGACGGCGCCCTGGGTGACCTCCTGTATCGCCCCGGTGGGGGCGGCAATCACCCCCCCGATGAGAATCTCCTCGACGACCGCAGCTACTTCATAAAGATGGCCGGACGTGAGGTGTTCAAGTCCGCGGTGCGCTCCATGTCCGACGCCTGCGACCGCGCGTTGGAGCGTGCCGGTGTGAGCTCGGACCAGATAGACGTGATGATTCCCCATCAGGCAAACATCCGCATCATTGAGGCGACGGCGAAGCACGCGGGTATGCCGATGGACAAGGTTTATGTGAACGTGGACCGCTATGGGAATACGTCGGCTGCCTCGGTGGCGATCGCCCTCGACGAATGCGTGCGCGACGGCAGGATCCGAGAGGATTCTCTCGTGCTCCTGGTGGCGTTCGGGGGCGGCTTCACCTGGGCCAGTACAGTACTCCGGTGGTGAGATGTGTGCTGCTGTGTCCCGGTCAGGGGGCGCAGCGGGTGGGGATGGGGAGGGATCTGGCCGAGAAGTTTCCACAGGCGCAAGAGGTCTTTGAGACGATAGACGAGGCGCTGGGCTTCCCGTTGTCGAAGCTGATGTGGGAGGGTCCGGAGTCCGAGCTCACGCTGACGCACAATGCGCAGCCGGCGATCCTGGCGCACTCTCTCGCGGTGTGGGCGGTTGCCCAGAACGCGCTTGCGCCGGCCCTTGCAGCGGGGCACTCGCTGGGCGAGTACACCGCCTATGCAGCGGCGGGAGCGCTTGCCACCTCCGATGCGGCGCGGCTGGTGCGCCGTCGGGGCGAGCTGATGTTCGAGGCCGGCGAGGCGCGGCCGGGCTCGATGGCTGCCGTGATCGGGCTGGATGGGGATCGGGTGGCATCAGTATGCGCCGCGGCGAGCTCGGGAGACGAGGTCGCCGTGGCGGCGAACCTCAATGCGCCCGAGCAGACGGTGATCTCGGGTGACCCGCGGGCGGTGCGCCGCGCTGGCGAGATGCTCCTGAAGGCGGGGGCGAAGCGCGTGATGCCGCTCAAGGTGAGCGGAGCGTTTCACTCCCCTCTCATGGAGCCGGCGCGGGAGGGATTGAGTACCGAGCTCGAGCGGGTATCGCTCGGCGATCCGGCCTTTCCAGTGATCGCGAACAGTACGGCGGAGCCCGTCCGGGATGCGAGCGTCGCGCGCGAGCGGTTGGCGGACCAACTCACAGCCCCGGTTCAGTGGGTGCGCTCGATGGAGCGGGCGACGAAGGAGGCGGGCGAGGGAACGACGTTCGTCGAGATTGGGCCGGGGGCGATACTGAGCGGGTTGGTGCGGCGGATTCGGAAGGGCAGCGTCGCCATGCCGCTGGGTGACGCCGGGCAAGTAGCCGCGTTTCTCGAGGAGCGAGAGTGAACATAGATCTGTCGGAGCGCGTGGCGATGGTGACGGGCGGGTCGCGGGGCATTGGTCTCGCCGTGTCGAGGCTCTTGAGTGCCGCGGGAGCCAAGGTGGCCGTCGTGGCGCGGGATGGGAACAGGGCCAGGCGGGTGGCTGAGGAGCTGGGCGGGGGGGCCCGCGCGGTGATCGCGGACGTGAGCGATGCCGGGCAGGTTGAGAGGGCGACCGAGACCGTGGAGAGAGAGCTCGGGCCGATAGACATCCTGGTGAACAATGCGGGGCTCACGCGCGACGGCCTGCTGGTTCGGATGAGTGACGACGACTGGGACGTGGTGATGGACGTGAATCTCAAGGGAGCGTTCCACGTGACGAAATCCGTGGCCAAGGGCATGATGAAGCGGCGCTCGGGTCGCATAATCAACATCACGAGCGTCGTCGGCCTGGCGGGCAACAGGGGCCAGGCCAATTATGCCGCTTCCAAGGCCGGCCTGGTGGGCTTCACCAAGTCGGTCGCAAGGGAGCTGGCGTCACGTGGGGTGCTGGTGAACGCGGTGGCGCCGGGTTTTATCGAGACAGACCTCACCCGCGACCTGCCGCAGCCGGCGCGCGAGTCTCTTCTCAGGCAGATCGCCTTGGGACGGCTGGGGAGCACCGAAGACGTGGCGCATGCGGTGCTCTTTCTCGCTTCGGACCTGGCCGGCTACATTACAGGCCAAGTGTTGGTCGTCGACGGTGGTATGGTCATCTAACCCCCCTCACTTGTCAGAGGATCGCAATGGCAGACTTGAGCCAGCTGGAAGAGAAGGTGAAGGACATCATCGTGGAGGAACTGGGCGTCGAACGTGACAAGCTGACCGACGATGCCAGCTTCATGGATGATCTTGGAGCGGACAGCCTCGATACGGTGGAGCTGGTGATGGCCTTCGAGAAGGAATTCGACATAGACATCCCCGACGAGGAGGCGGAGAAGCTCCGTACCGTCGGTGACGCGATGAAGTATCTGCACGAGAAGATGGGAAGCTGATTGTGCCGCGCCGGGTCGTCGTGACCGGACTGGGGTTGATCACCCCCGTCGGGAACTGCGTAGATGACGCCTGGGACGCGCTGGTAGCCGGAAAGTCGGGTGCCGCGCGGATTCAACGGTTTGATCCGACAGGGTTGGACGTCCAGTTCGCGTGCGAGGTCAAGGGCTTCGACCCGCTGGAGACGATGGATCGCAAGGAGGCCAAGCGGTGCGACAGGTACGCGCAGTACGCGATCGCCGCCACCGTCCAGGCGATGCACTCCGCGGGGTTCGACGGCACGGTGCCCGAGCCCGAACGCACCGGTGTCGTCGTGGGGAGCGGCATCGGCGGAATATGGACCTTCGAGGAGCAGTGCAAGCTCTACCTCGAGAAGGGCCCCAGCCGCGTGTCGCCATTCTTCGTGCCCATGTTCATCCCGGACATGGCTTCGGGCTTGATCTCGATCCGCTTCGGGGCGAAGGGGCCCAACTATTGCACCGTGTCCGCGTGCGCCTCGTCGGCGCATGCGGTCGGAGAGTCGTTCCGGTTGATCCAGGAGGGAGCGGCCGACGTCATGATCACTGGGGGCGCCGAAGCCGCCGTGACGCCGCTGGCGATCGCCGGGTTCTCGAACATGAAGGCGCTCTCTATGCGCAACGACGAGCCGGCGAAAGCTTCGCGCCCCTTTGACAAGGAGCGGGACGGGTTCGTCATGGGGGAGGGCGCGGGTGTTCTCATTCTGGAGGAGTTGGAGCGCGCGCGCGCCCGAGGGGCCACGATCCATGCGGAGCTCCTGGGCTACGGCATGAGCGCGGATGCGTGGCACATGACGCAGCCCGCACCCGGCGGAGAGGGAGCCCGCCGCGCGATTCAGGCATGCCTGGACGACGGCAAGATCGACCCGAGCCGCGTTGACTACATCAACGCTCACGGGACTTCGACGCCGCACGGCGATATCGCCGAGGTCAAGGCCGTGAAGGAGGTTTTCGGTGACCACGCTCGTGAGCTGATCGTGGGGTCCACCAAGTCGATGACTGGACACCTTCTGGGTGCTGCGGGTGCGCTCGAGTTCAGCGTGTGCGTGCTGGCCATCACACGGGGGGTGGTGCCGCCGACCATCAACTACGAAGTCCCCGACCCCGAGTGTGATCTCGATTTCGCGCCCAACACTATGGTCGAGCGGGAGATCGGCCTCGCGCTGAACAACTCGTTCGGCTTCGGCGGTCACAACGCCACTATCGCGGTCGGGCGCTACGAGGAGTGAGCGACACCGTCCACCTCGAGGACCCTAGACTTACCTCGATCGCAGAGAAAGTCCTGGCGGGCGAGCGGTTGACACTCGAGGAGGGGGTCGACCTGTATGAGACCTCCGACCTCCTGGGCCTCGGCACGCTGGCCGACTACGCAAACCGCCGTATGAACGACGATCGCGTTCTGTTTTCGGCCAATCAACACATCAATCCCACCAACGTCTGCGTTCTGCGCAACGTGTGCGTGTTCTGTTCCTTTGCGCGTCTGCCGAAGGAAGAGGGAGCCTACACACGCTCGATCGACGAGGTGTTGGCCGAGGCGGAGGCGGCGCGGCACAACCCGACAACCGAGTTCCACATCGTGGGCGGTCTCCACCCCAAGCTGCGGCTCTCCTACTACGCGGACATGATCCGAGCGCTACGGGAACGACACCCGGGAGTGCACGTGAAGGCGCTCACGGCCGTTGAGATAGCGCATCTCGCGCGGATCGAGGGGATATCGACGCGCGACGTTCTGCGGGAGCTCAAGGAGGCCGGTCTCACGAGCCTGCCGGGCGGTGGAGCGGAGGTGTTCAGCGAGGCCGTGAGGGCCGACATCGCAAACCGCAAGATGATCGGCGAGGAGTGGCTGAGAGTGCACCGCGAGGCGCACGAGATGGGGATTCCCACGAACTGCACGCTGCTGTACGGACATGTGGAAACTGCGCGGGATCGGGTGAGCCACCTCACACAGCTCAGGGAGCTGCAGGACGACACCGGCGGCTTTCTCACGTTCGTGCCGCTGGCCTACCATCCGGACTACAACGTGCTGGGAGAGCGGCTCGGACGGGAGGGTACCGCCACCACGGGCTACGAGGATCTCAAGAACATCGCCGTTGCACGGCTCTTCCTTGACAACGTGCCGCACGTCAAGACGCACTGGCCCATGGTGACGCCGTTCGTATCGCAGATCGCGCTCCACTTCGGGTGCGACGATCTGGAGGGCACGGTCGTGTACGAGCGCGTCTACCACGACGCGGGGGCGAGGACTCCCATGATGCTCTCCTATGGGGAGCTCGTGCGGTTCATAAAGGGGGCCGGCAGGGAGCCGGTGGAGCGGAACTCGTTGTACGAGCCCGTTCGGACGTTCGAGCCCGACGATCCGATATTCCAGCCCGAAGAGGGCTCGTCGCTCGGCGCCAGGGCGGGCGAGGAGTTGGTTCAGCTGGTCGGTACGGGGCGCGCCTGATGCGGCTCGGACGGATCGGATACGTCAACTGTTACCCGGTGTACGGGGCCATCGACCGCGGGCTGGTGCGCGTCGGAGCGGAGCTGGTGACGGGTACGCCGAGCGAGTTGAACGGGCTACTCGCCGCGGGCGAGCTGGACGTATCGGTCGTCTCAGCAGTGGAGTACGCGCGCAACGCTCATGAGTATCGCCTGTTGCCCGACCTGGCCATTTCGTGCGACGGCCCGGTGCGGAGCGTCGCGCTGTTTGCGAAGCGACCCGCAGACGAGCTGGAAGGCGCAACCGTGCTGGTCTCCGTTTCGTCCCGTACGGCGGTCCATCTGCTGCGACTGCTCAGTCACGAAGTCTGGCGTGTGGGGCCGCGCATCGCAGAGGCACGCGCCGAGGCGCATGACCTGGATGCGCTGGCGGAGCTGCCGCATGAGGGAGTGCTCGTTATCGGCGATGCCGCGCTGCTCCTCACGGCGCGCAACGACTACGCTCACAGGTACGATCTGGGCGAGGAGTGGAAGAAGTGGACGGGGTTGCCGTTCGTGTTCGCCGTGTGGGCGGCGAGGCGCGAGGCTCCCGAGAGTAGGGTGAGGGCCGTTCACGAAGCCCTCCTGAAATCCCGCGCGTGGGGTCTCGACCATCTGGACGAGCTGGCACGTGAGGCTTCGAAGCAGACTGGCATCTCCGTGAACGCCTGCGGGGAGTACCTCTCCGGATTGGACTACGCGTTGTCCTACCGCCACCTGGAAGGCCTGACATCCTTCTTCCGACGGCTGGCCGCACACGGAATGGTGCCGAACGGGACGCTTCAATTCCTGACCGTCGCATGAGACCGTTCACCGCCCACCGCCCACCGCGCACAGCGTCCCCATGATCGATCGCTCGTCCTCCGAGTTCCGCTCGTTCCTCGATCTCTACGAGCGCGCGCCGCTCCTGGAGTTGGGCCAGCTTGCCGACGCCAAGCGCCGGGAGCTCCATCCCGACGGTGTGGTCACTTACATAGTGGACCGCAACATCAACTACACCAACGTGTGCGTGGCGGACTGCAAGTTCTGCGCGTTCTACCGCCGGCCCAAGCACGACGAGGGATACGTTCTCTCGTTCGAGGAGATCGGCCGCAAGATAGACGAAGCAAAGGAGTTGGGGGCGGTACAGATTCTCATCCAGGGCGGGCACAACCCCTACATCCCGTTCGAGTGGTATCTGGAGCTGATGCGCTACGTGAAACGGAACCACCCGATTCACATCCACGGGTTCTCGCCGTCGGAGGTCGATTTCTTCGCCACGAGGTTCCGGATGGATGCTCGGGAGGTGGTGCACGAGCTTCAGGGCGCGGGGCTCGATTCGATACCGGGCGGTGGCGGGGAGATCCTGGTGCAGGAGGTGCGCGACCGCGTGGCCAAGAAGAAGGCCGGCGCCGACCGCTGGCTCGAGATCATGGAGCTGGCTCACGAGCTCGGCATGAAGACTTCGGCCACCATGATGTACGGCCTGGGCGAGACCAACGGCGACCGGTTGGAGCACCTGTTTCGACTGCGAGAGCTGCAGGCCAGGACCCACGGCTTCACCGCCTTCATCACGTGGCCCTTGCAGCCCGAGCACACCGAGATGGAAGGCACCCCCAAGACGGACGCCATCACGCATCTCCGCACGGTGGCGATCGCCCGGCTGGTGCTGGACAATGTGCCCAATCTCCAGGCCTCGTGGGTAACGATGGGTCTCAAGGTGGGTCAGATCGCCTTGAGCTTCGGCTGCAACGACTTCGGCTCGCTCATGATCGAGGAGAACGTGGTGTCGGCGGCGGGTACGACGCACCGGGCGACCCTGGGAGAGATGGTGAGGCACATCGAGGATGCCGGCTTCAAACCGGCGAAGAGGCTCCAGGACTATTCGATAATCGCGGACAGCGCGGCGGCGTGACCATGAGCGACAAGCGCGTGTTGATCATTGCGGGTTCCGAGAGCGACCGGGAAAGGGTCGAGGCGGCGTTCAAGGTGCTGGACGAGGCCGGGGTGGGTTACGATTTCGTGGTCTCCTCGGCGCACCGCGACCCCGAGCGCACGGCCCAGATCGCCAAGCAAGCGCGAGGGAAGGGCTACGAGGTCATCATAGCCGCGGCGGGACTCGCGGCAGCGCTCCCGGGCACGGTTGCCGCGCTCACCGATCTTCCGGTCGTGGGTCTCCCGCTCGATGTGGGGCCGCTACGCGGCGTTGACGCACTCTACGCGATCACCCAGTTGCCCCCCGGATGTCCGGTGGGGACGGTGGGGATCGGGAACGCCAAGAACGCCGGGCTCCTGGCACTCAGGATATTGGGAGTAAGCGGCTAGCACGCGTCCCGCGGCACGGGCGCGCCGGTTATCGTTTGGGTCGCATTCGCCGCCGTCCGGCGAGCCACGGCTGACCGTCGACTACCGCAAGTACCGTCCTCTCCGGACCCTGTCCGCTCCAGGCTGTCCGCTTATCTTCTCCCGCCATGCACACCGCTCGCCGCACGCACGGCTTCACGGAATCGGTCATCCGCGGCATGACGCGGATCGCGAACGAGCACGGCGCCATCAACCTCGCCCAGGGCTTCCCCAACTTCGCGGCCCCCGACGTGATCAAGAAGGCGGCCGTCAAGGCCATCCGCGACGACATCAATCAGTACGCCATCACGTGGGGCGCAAAGAGACTGCGCAACGCGCTGGCTGAGAAGTACCGCTCGTGGTACGGCATGGAAGTGAATCCGGAGACCGAGATCACGGTAACCTGCGGCGCCACCGAGGCCATGGCCTCCGTGATGCTGTCGGTCGTGGATCCCGGAGACGAGGTCATCGTGTTCGAGCCGTACTACGAGAACTATGGGCCGGACACGGTCCTGTGCGACGCCAAGCCCGTGTACGTACCTATGGGCGTGGGTGAGCCGCTGGATCTCGATCGCTTGGCGAGGGCTTTCAGCGATCGCACCCGCGCCATAATCATCAACACGCCCAACAATCCAACGGGGAAGGTGTTCACGCGCGAGGAGCTGAGCGGAATCGCGGAGCTGTGCCAACGGCACGACGCCTACGCGGTGACCGACGAGATCTACGAGCACATCTACTACGAGGGCGAGCACGTACCGATCGCGACGATCGACGGGATGCGCGAGCGGACGATTACGACGAGCGGCGCGTCCAAGACCTTCAGTGTTACGGGATGGCGCGTGGGGACGATAGTGGCCCCACAGGCGGTCACGGACGCCATTCGCAAGGTGCACGACTTCCTCACCGTGGGTTCACCCGCGCCCTTACAGGAGGGGATTGCGGCGGGCCTCGAGACCTTGGGTCCCGACTACTACGAGGCGCTCGCCAGAGAATACCGCAAGCGCCGCGACGTTCTGTTGGAGGGTCTCGGTGCCGCGGGGTTCCGCTCTGAGCCGCCTGCGGGGGCCTACTACGTTCTCGCCGATTTCTCGGATCTCAGCGAGATGCCCGACGACGAGTTTTCGGTATGGCTCACGAGAGAGATAGGCGTCGCCCCGGTGCCCGGCTCGAGCTTCTACAGCCGCCCGGAGTTGGGCAGAAAGCTCGTGCGATTCGCGTTCTGCAAGACGATCGACGTCCTGAGGGAAGCATCGGCGCGGCTAGAACGATGTAGGGCCACTTGACGGGATCTAGCACAACACGAGGCGATCTCAGCCGGCCTAGCGCGATCTGAGGGGATCTCGGCGGACGTAGGTAATGTGACGGGATGGAATGCGACGGGG
>JBHIEQ010000084.1:0-9354 GCA_046760725.1 Gemmatimonadales bacterium | reverse complement strand
AGCGCGGGGTCGAGGCCCGGATACCCCGTGATCGTGAACAGGTTTTCCGCCTGAGCGTAGATTCTCACCCCCGAGATAAACGACTCCGGGACGCGGAATCCGAGCTGCAGGTTCCGCAGCCGGACGTACGAACCATCCTCCACGTAGTAACTACTGACTTGCTGTCCGCTGAACGTGTCGTTCTTGTCCAGTTTCGGATACTTGGCGGTCGCAGCGGTCTCGGGCGTCCACGAGTCCGTCAGCAGGTCGCGTCGAACGTTGGTGCTGAAGTTTTGGAATACGTAGAATTGTTTCTGGATGTCCCAGATGTCGTTTCCAAACGTACCGAACACGGTGGCCGCCAGGTCCCACCGCCCGATCTCGAGCCCAAAATCCAATCCGGCCGTGAAATCCGGATGTGGACTTCCGATGATCGTCCGGTCATCAGCCGTAACCTGTCCGTCACCATCGAGATCCACGAACCGGATGCGGCCGGGGGCCGCCCCGTCCTGCTGCGCGTGGTTCGCGACGGCCGCATCATCCTCGAAGAAGCCGTCCGCGATCAGGCCATAGAATGAACCGATCGGGTGGCCAATTCGATTGATGGTCGTAAACCCATACCGCGCCTGGGAAGCCGTCCCGAAGAATTCCTCCTGCACGCCGTCTATGTAGAGGATCTCATTCTTGTAGTGGCTTCCGTTGAGGCTCACGCGCCAGCTCCCCTCCGCGCCGACGGACCCGGTGTAGCCGAGGGAGAAATCGATGCCTCGGTTACGCATTTTCCCGATATTGAGGATCGGTGGAGCAGCCACTCCGGCGGTCGCAGGAGTCTGGGGGTCGAACAGTAGGTTCTTCGTCTCACGCTGATACGCGTCGACGACGAGGCTGGCGGCACCACCGAAGAACTCGAGATCCAAGCCGACGTTCATGGATTCGTTCTCTTCCCACTTCAAGTCGGGGTTGCCCAACGACGTCTGACGGAATCCCGGCCTGATCGAAGTGTTCGATCCCGTGATGTCGTAGAACGTGTCCCCCCGATCGCCGCCAAACTGGCTCACTACTCGACCTGACGGGATGCTCTGGTTCCCGGTCACGCCCCAACCGAATCGCAGCATAACGTTCGTGAAGAACTGGCTTTGCTGCAGGAACGGTTCCTGGGATAGTCTCCATCCAAGACTGACCGCCGGGAAAGTTCCCCATCGGCTGTTGGGTCCCAAGCGGGACGAGCCGTCCCGTCGGAGCGTGAAGCTCAGGTGGTAGCGATCCGCGAAGTTGTAATCGAGCTTTCCGAAGAACGACGCCAACGCCGCTTTCCCACCGCCGCTGCTCACATTCTTGCTGGCCGCGTCGCCAAGCGCGTCCTGAATGTAGCGGGCATTGATGTCGGTGGTGATCAAGCTGGCTATGCTCGATGCATTGAACCTACTGAAGCTCTTGTTCACCTCCTGACCCACCAGCAGGTCAAGGTTGTGGCGCTCGCCGAATACGGTCGAGTAATTGACCGTGTTGCTCCAGGTCCACTCCCTGAAGATGCTATAGTTCTCGCCGATGCTGTTGGTGAATGTTGGCTCCGAATGCATCGGTTCGATCGGATTGTAGTAGGCGAACGTGTTCTCGTTAAAGTTGACGCCGAATCTGCTCGTGAACTGAAGATCGGGCGTAACGTCGATGCCGGCAAAGACGTTGCCGAAAACCCTCAGATTCTGCCGAATGTCATCCTTGTCGGCCCACGCCTCCCAGACCGGATTGGACTGGTTCCCGAGACCGACAGCCTTCCCGCCGGCGAAATGCGGTGCAGGATCCCCGCCTTCAGCCACCAGCTGCTTGCCCCGAATGTCATACACCGGCACGACGGGCTGCATCAGGATGTTCTTGCCGAGGATGCCGCCTTCGCCGATCTCCCCGTCATCCGACCCGCCGTAGGATCGCTCATACGCGACGGCGAGGTTCTCGCCGATGCGGAGCCGTCCGACCGAGAACTGAGTGTTGGCACGCGCACTGTACCGCTGGAACAGGTTGTAGATGGCCGTGCCTTCCTGATTGAGATAGTTGAACGAGACGTTGTAGCCGTGCCCCTCGCCACTGCCCGCGAGACTCAGGTTGACATCCGAAACGAACCCGCGGCCGAACACGGCATCCCACCAGTTGGTGCCGGGGCTGCCGGGCATGATCATGCCGGCCTGATTGTTGGGATCTCCGTACACGTATGCGCTCTCGTCCACATCCGCACTGGTCGTCTGATTCACGCCGTCGTTGGGCCAGATGTAAGCCGGGATCGTGGGATTGTTCGGATCGCCGTAGATGTTTTCGGGCACCGGCAGTCCCGCGTTCTCATAGCTTCGCTTGAGGATCTCGTGGTACTCGAGCGCATCGGTGATCAGAAAATCGTCATAGCCGCGGACCGGCGTCGCCATCCCAAACCGCGTATCGATCGTAAAACGCGGCGGTCCAGAGGGTCCCTGCTTTCTCGTCTCAATGACGACGACGCCGTTCGTCGCCCGAGAACCATAGATGGACGCAGCTGAGGCGTCCTTCAGGACCTGAATGGACTCGATGTCGTTGGGATTCAGCCAGTTCATGTAGTTCCCTTCGACCGGCGTCCCGTCGATGATGTACAGGGGATCGTTGTTCTGGAACGAACTCACACCCCGTATTCGCACGGTGCTTCGTGAGGACGGATCGCCACTTGAAGCCACCGTCACCCCGGCGACGCGACCATCCAATCGCTTGAGCAGGCTGGGCGTGGTCTGCCTTTCCATGCTTTCCACGTCGAGACTGGACACCGCACCGGTGATATCCGCCCGCCGCTGCTCGCTGTACCCCGTCACGATGACTGCATCCAGCAACGCGACGGCTTCCTCCATGATGACATCGAGCGTGGTACGTCCGGCGATTTCCAGCCCAATGGCACGATACCCGATGAACGTGAAGATCAACACCCCATCGGCAGGAGCCGTGATGGTGTATCTCCCGGTCATATCCGTCGTCGCACGGGCATCGGCCCCCTGCACGGCTACGGTCACTCCCTCGAGAGGTGTACCGTCCACCGTAGTGACGAATCCTGAGACCTGTATCTGCTGGCCGAGTGCGGTTCCGCACAATACCAGTGCCAGCATCAAGCTCATCCCAGCCCCACGTGAGAGGTGGACAAATGTCGTCCGGTGTCGGTACAACTGCTGTAGCATGTTACGCATCGCCAAAGCCTCCCTTATTTCTGCCCGCCGTTCTTACAGCGCTTGGGCCTTCCTCGACAATGGGCTCGCGACACCACTCTCCCGAATGGGTCGCCCACCAGGGTCCGGCTGAGAGGGTGACGTCACAAGCCGACGCCAGTCCGGACCCGGGAAGAGATTATGGAAACGTTTGAGCCCTTCTAATAGCGCATTGCGCAGGTTCTGACAAGGGTCGCAGCAATAACACAATCTCCCGCCCGTGATTCCGTGGCGTTCGGGCGAACCCTCCATCTTCCCTAATATCGCGTTTTTCGACTTTTGGCAAGACTAACACGCTGGAAACGGGAACACAATAGTTCCCTATAGGCCGAGTTCCTGCTGCGATGGCCGTCCTCCAAGATGCAGGCGCAGCCACGTCTCTCGGCCGACGGCGCGGATCGTGGGCGTATTGTACCCTCCACGCACCATTATCTGACAATCGATCCACACTTTGTCCGCTGCCTCCGGGACCTGGCGCAAGTACGGACCGCGCAACACCTTGGAGCACGTCTCCTGGAGTCGGCCGTGCTTGCGACGTGACGTGATTGCTGCCGTCCGTTTTCTGAAAGAGGAGGTCGCTACGCCATACCTACCATTCGAAGGCCGCTACGGCACGATGCCGTATAACCGCTGCGGCCGGAGTGGGCTCAAGCTGCCGGCCGTCTCACTAGGCCTGTGGCACAACTTCGGCGGGGTCGACGTGCAGGAGAACGCCCGTGCGATGCTCCGCCGGGCGTTCGACCTTGGCATCACCCACTTCGACCTGGCCAACAACTACGGTCCGCCGTACGGCTCAGCCGAGGAGACGTTCGGCCGAGTCCTCAAGCAAGACTTCCGGGGCTACCGCGACGAGCTGGTCATCTCCACAAAGGCCGGCTGGGACATGTGGCCCGGGCCGTACGGCAACTTCGGCTCGCGCAAGTATCTGTTGGCAAGTCTCGATCAAAGCCTCGCACGCATCGGGCTCGATTACGTCGACATTTTCTATCACCATCGCCCCGATCCGGAGACGCCGTTGGAGGAGACGATGACGGCCCTCGACACTGCCGTCCGCCAAGGCAAGGCACTCTATGTCGGGATCTCGGCGTACTCCCCTGAGGAGACGCGCCGCGCGGCGCGCGTGTTGCGCGAGCTCGGGACGCCCTGTCTGGTTCACCAGCCGCGTTACAGCATGTTAGATCGGTCGGTGGAAGACGGGCTGTTGACGGTTCTCGAAGAAGAAGGTATCGGTTGCATAGCGTTCTCGCCGCTGGCACAGGGCGTGCTCACCGACAGGTATCTCGACGGCATTCCGGATGACTCCCGGGCGGCCAAGCCGCACGGGTTTCTCGACCGGCGAGAGATCACCGACGCCCTAGTGAGGCGCGTGCGGCGCTTACGCGACGTGGCGCGGAAGCGCGGCCAGTCGGCGGCGCAGATGGCGCTCGCCTGGGCGTTGCGTCAAACGGCCGTCACGTCGGTCCTCATCGGCGCCAGCCGTGTCGGGCAGATCGACGAATGCGTCGGCGCGCTCGAGAATCTGGCGTTCACTAGTGAAGAGCTGATGGAAATCGACGGGATCCTGCGCGAGGATACGTGATATCCGATCACCGCTCGATCCGGACCACGGTCGGCAAGCTGGATCTGCCGCGGGAGTCGAACGTGCTCAGCTTGATGATGCCCGAGTCGATCTCCAAGGGCCCGGAATAGAGCGGCGACTCGATGGTCGGGTCAGATCCATCGGTGCTGTATCTCACAGCCATCCCGGGATACGCCGTGTTCACTACCAACCGGTGGTTGTCGGTCTTGGCTCCCGGAGGCGCTAGTCGATAGTTGTACCCACCGTTGAGACGATCGAGTCGCGGAAACTCTCGTCTGCCGAGCGCGTTGGCGAACGCGTTCCATGCCACATCGATTGCCTCGTTCCTCTCCTCTCTATCCGCAATGTTTCCCCAGTCCGCCTGCCCGTACCATGCCCGTTCCGCCAGGCCAAGCATCTTCGGCAGGTAGTAGTATTCCAGCATATCCTGA
Organism: Gemmatimonadales bacterium; assembly: GCA_046760725.1. Lineage (GTDB taxonomy): Bacteria > Gemmatimonadota > Gemmatimonadetes > Gemmatimonadales > GWC2-71-9 > JBHIEQ01. Next base: position 4,153 of record JBHIEQ010000084.1, on the reverse strand, counting down.
CCCTTCAAGGTCTCCGACCATAATTGGCCCTGCATCCCGAGAACGTTGGCTCTACTGCCCGCTGTGAGCGCTTCCTTCCCGACGAAATCATCATCGGTATAGGGCCTGCCATCTGCGGTTGTCTTTGTCGACTTGAAGAGGTCATACGGCACGAACTCGAATGCATCCCGGGTATTGACGAAACCGCCCCAGTAGAGCCCGGGCTCCCTCGGATCTTTGTTGTACGCGAGGTCGAAGTAGAAGTTGGTCACGTTGCAGAGGACCACGGGATACCCGGCGTTGGCGAGTCGGTTACCGAGATCTTCGGCCCCCCAGAGGCTGTTCCAGACATAGGGGATGACGTTCGAGTTCGCGAACTCGTGGTTCGGGGTCCACGAGCCGTCGTCGTTGAAGCTCATGGCGATCTCTTCCCAGCCGGCCGCTCGCAATCCCTTGGACGTGAGATACTCGACAATCCGCCTGAAAAAGGCCGGTTGCAGATTCCTGGGATTGTCGATCTCCGGGTGTTGCTCCAAGTAGTCCGCGCACAGGGGAGAGTCGGACCACGCTCCTCGCGGTACTTCATCCCCTCCCGTATGAAACGTGGTGAGAGGTACGCCGGCCTCAGCATGCATCTCAATGATGTCATCAACGACGGTTGTCACGAACGTGAACGCCGATTCCCTGCACACGCTGATGACGTTGTCCGTGTACCATTGGGCGGAGCGATATACCGAGGCATCATCGGGATCGACCAGCCGGTACCGCTCGGCTTCGGCCTCTCGACCTTCACGCATGAGCCGTCGATAGCGATACTCCATGGCCTTCACGGCGGCCCGTGCATGCCCGGGTACGTTCACCTCCGGCACGATCTCAATGTGTCGTTCCCAGGCATACTGAAGGAGATCGGCATACTGCTCACGGCTGTAGTACCCACTGCCGTAGCCGGTGCTGCTGTCGGTGAACGGTCCGGACCCATACGACGGCTGCAGATGCCCACCGTCGTCCGTCGGATGCCCGCGAAACGCTCCGACTTGCGTCAATTCCGGCAATTCCTCGATCTCGATTCGCCATCCTTCGTCATCGGTCAGGTGGAGATGTAGCTTGTTCAGCTTATAGAAAGCCATGATGTCGAGTAGCCGCCTGACTGCGGCGACAGAATGGAAGTTGCGCGCGACATCCAGGTGCATTCCCCTGTACGCGAAGGCGGGAGCATCCTCAATCCGCACCGCCCGCACTCGTATGAATTCGTTTCGCTGGCCGAGCCTGTCGATGGGAATTAGGGCTTTCAGGCTTTGCGATCCATAGAACACACCGCTCGCATCGCCTGCAATGATCACGCCCTCGTCCGGGGTGATTCGCAAGCTGTACGAACCCTGGGTGACGACATCGCGGTGTTGCAGATGGATGCCGTCGCCGGCCGGGGCGCTGGATTCGCTGATCGATACCGGCCGCTGCAGGATTTCCGTGAGGAACGCTGCCAGCAGTGTTGCCTGGGACTGCAAACCGGGGCCGTAAGTCACTGTCGTGTTGGCATCGATCACGAAATATCCTTGCTCAAGCGTCATCGTGTGCGGTTTGGGTACGATCAATTGGAACTGATCCTCAGGTAGCTCAGTGATCGGCGCATAACTGTCGAACAACCATGCCGCTGTCGGTATGGGCTCCACATCTTTCTCGTGGCGATTGATCTGATCCGGGCTGTCGAACGGCGCGATGGAGTAGTGAAGGACCGGGTACAGCCGATACGATCCATTCTCCTCATACAGCACAGAATATAGGCCCGCGGGAGCATCGGTTTTCTTGATCATGGCGTAGCTGCCAGTGTATCCGATCTCGATCTGCTCGCCGGGTGGGAGGCTAAAACCGTCCTTCGGTTTCATCACGTAGAAGTCGCCGTTGATCCACTCGATCGTCACTGGCGCAGTGATGCTCTCGGGGTCCACGGCGCGCGGTGCCATGTTCCAATACAACTCCCAATTGGCAGACGTGAGCTCAACGCCACTATTGTTGCGAATCGTGAATTGCGCTCGATGTCCACCGCCTTCGGCGAAGTTGGTTTCGAGCCTCCACGTGACCTCGAGGTCTAGTCTGTTCGGGGAAGAGCCTTCGAAGAACAGAGTGATTGCGAGAAGGGTGAATATGAATTGCATCATTGTTGCCCGTTCCTTCCTTACAGATACGTGAACACCTGATTCCACGGTCGATTGTACCTGTCCCACTATACTAGGTCGATACCCCAGAGGCGGGGAGGCACTCGTCCTGCATGGAGAGGCCTTGCCGCGGTCGACAGGAGCGCCGTGCCGTTGGACCGATCCCGTGCGTGCGGCGGTGCGGCAATTGGACTATACTTATTATCAGCAGTAGCTCGAACTCGGAGGCCTCGATGGTCAGGTGCTCGCAGAAGCACTCCGACCGCACCCCGCTGGCCCTCATTGTGCTCGCCGGCATTCTGCTCGGCTTCATTTCCGCGTGCGCCCGTTCGACGGCAACGAGAACGAGCCAGGTGGAGCCTGCTCTTATTCTGCCGCCCCACACAATCACGGCCGCCGACATCACATCGGGTGAGATACGGAAGCGGCCCCGCGAAACCATCGCGACCCTTCTACAGGGCCGTGCTTCCGGCGTCGAAGTGAGCGTGGGCCCCGGCGGCTCCTTCTCTGTTCGCATCCGCGGTGCGACGTCGTTCTACGGCAGCACCGAGCCGCTGTACGTGATCGACGGTATCCCCGTCGCCCCAGGACCTGGCGGGGCCTTGGCTGGCATCGATCCGTATGAGATCGAGTCCATCCGGGTGCTGAAGAACCCCGCTGAGACGGCTCTGTACGGGGTTCGGGGGGCCAACGGCGTCATCCTGATCACGACCAAGCGGCCGAGCGGTTGAACGGCGCGTGCTCGGGCCCTGTCGGCGATCGTGCACGGCCGGCGCCGGGTGGCACGTCGCCACGCACGGCGGTCAGCCCTCCCGCCGGACCGACCTCCCTGCTGATCGATTCGACGAGCGAACGAAACACTGGTGGGAACCAATGAGACTGTACCGCGACGCAAACCGATTCACGATCATCCTGCTGTTGTCGTGGAGCCTCCCGGGAGTTGCCAGCGCGCAGGCCGGCGCCATCGATCAACGCATAGACGACCTGCTGTCCCGCATGACGCTCGACGAAAAGGCGGGCCAGTTGGCGCAGTACAGCGGCTTCAGCGAGGACAGGGCCACAGCCATCAGCGAAGGCAGGGTCGGCTCACTCCTGAACGTGACCGGTGCGGAGAACACGAATCGGGTTCAGCGCATCGCCGTCGAGGAGTCGCGCCTCGGCATCCCGCTTCTGTTCGGACTCGACGTGATTCACGGGTACCGTACCATCTTTCCCATTCCGCTCGCTACCGCATCGAGTTGGGATCCCGAATTGGTCACGTCCATCGAGACGATTGCTGCCAGGGAGGCTCGAGCGGCCGGCGTCCACTGGACGTTTGCCCCGATGGTCGATATCGCGAGAGATCCCCGGTGGGGACGTATCGCCGAGGGAGCGGGTGAGGATCCCTACCTCGGCGCGGTGATGGCGGCCGCGCGCGTGAGGGGATTCCAGGGCGACAATGTCGCTGCTCCCGACCGCATCATCGCCTGCCTCAAACACTACGTCGCCTACGGCGCGCCCGTTGGAGGACGGGATTACAACTCGGTCGATATGTCCGAGCGAACCTTGCGGGAGATCTACCTGCCGCCGTACAAAGCAGGCGTCGATGCCGGAGCCGCGACAGTCATGAGCGCCTTCAACCTGTTGAACGGCGTGCCCGCGACGGCGAATACTTTCACGATCAACGGCATCCTGCGCGGCGAGTGGGGGTTCGACGGGCTCATCGTGAGTGACTGGAACTCGGTAGGAGAGCTGATTACGCACGGGTACGCAGCCGACGCGCGGGACGCCGCGCGCCTGGCCTTCGAGGCCACCATCGACATGGACATGATGGGCGATATCTACGCGCGTCAGCTCGCGGGCCTCGTTCGGGCCGGGGTGATACCGGAGGCTTCGCTGGATGAGTCCGTCCGCAGAGTGCTGCGGGCCTAGTTCAGGTTGGGGTTGTTCGACGATCCCTACGCCGATCCCGAGCTGGAGGAGGCCGTCATTCTGCGCGATGACCACGTTGCCGCCGCGCGTGACGCCGCCCGCGAGTCGAT
>JBHIEQ010000083.1:0-9382 GCA_046760725.1 Gemmatimonadales bacterium | reverse complement strand
TCAGCGGCCTTCATCTCGCCTGGCGACGGCGATCGCCTCGATCTCCACAAGGAGATCATCGCGGCACAGTCGCGCCTGTATTCCGGTGCTGGCTGGCAGTGGCTCGAGCCGGAGCCAGCCGTAGAACGCAGTGCGTACCTCGTTGAAGTCCTTGTAGTCGCGCTCGATGTCGCGCAGGTAGCAGGTCGTTCGCACCACGTCGTGCCATGTCATGCCGGCGGACTCGAGCAGCTCCGTGATGTTACGGTAGGTTCTCCAGCACTGTGCCCTGAAGTCGCCAGCGTGCACCGTCTCTCCGTTCTCATCGACGCTAGCCGTGCCCGATATGAGAAGCACGTCGGTGTCGCCGACAGTGAAACGCAAGGCCCTCGAGAAAGAGGACGGCCTCGCGTATTCGTACGCCTCGTTGAGCACGTTCGGCGCCGATACCGCGCTTCTCTCAACCGACGGCCGCCGGAACTCCGGAGGCGGCACGTACGGGAGCCTCATCCCGTCTTCAGAGAGCGCGCCGAGCCTCACCAGCTCCGCCCGCTCACCATCCGTCAGATGTGCCACATCGACATCGAGCGCAGGTTCCGCACTTTGAAGTTTCACCATCCTATCGCGCCTCCCCTTCGTCGGCGGTCACGGCTCGCGTCACAAACCCCGCACTGACACCACTTGCCGTCGCCACCCACACCGTGTCACCTTGGAAGTCCACACCGTACACGTTGTTGTGCGCGATCGCGCTTCTCGTCCGGCGCCGGACTTCGGGCTCGGGACCCGTGCCGATAAGAACCTCTCCGCCGCCCACTATCGTGTCGCGCTGGTATGTCACCCATGTGGAGCCATCGAAGCTGCTGAGCCCCTGATCGGTGCAGACCCACACCGTCTCGCCGCGCGCCTTGACAAAGTTGATGAAGTTGCTGATCAGGCCGCTGTCGTGATCGAAGTAACCCTGCCAGCGGACTCCGTCGTACCGGCTCAGCCCGAAGTAGGTGCCGGTCCAGAGAAGCCCTTCTTCGTATGAGACCGAGACGGTCACGTCGTGCACCAGCCCGTCGTCGGGAAAGAGGTCGATTTCCATCTCGCCGTCAGGGTCGCGGTAGTCGCGCCACCGCTCGGTGGCGAGCGTGAACTCGAGCACGCCGCCGCCCCACGCCGCGAGGTAAACGAGCCCGCCCCCTATGTCCACGCCGTAAATCCAGGGCTCGTGCATCGGCGCGTTATCAGCATCGAAGATGGACCATTCCCCGGTGCCGGTCTTGAGCCGCGACGCTCCGGCTGCCGTCGCGACCCACACCTCGTCACCTTCGGCTGCCACTCCGTACACCACGTCGTTGGCCAGCCCGCTGTTGAACTGGTTGAAGGTCTCGAGGCGCCCGGCCGACCATCTGTTCAGTCCACCCAGAGTACCGATCCACACGTCGCCGCTCGTGGGGTTCACGTCGATCGAAAGAACGACCGAGTGCGCGAGCCCGTCGTCAACTCCGATCGTGTGCCACTCTCCGTCCTTCAGATACGCAAGCCCGTGGTCCGTCCCAACCCATACGCGGTCATCGTACGCCCGCACAGCGAACGCCTTGTCGGAGGGAAGACCGTTCCTGGTTGTGTAGGTGCGCCAGGTGTCATATATGAGGGGACCTTCGCCGCGGCCGGGCGGTGCGAGCGCGGCGGAATCGGCGGCCGGCCGAGGCAACATGACCGCCAGCGCCGCGGCGACAACGAGCGTGACACGATCGATTCTCTCACTTCCCATTCGCGGCGCCCCCCAGGCTCTTGAGGTACTCGACCAGGTCATTCAGCTGACGTTTCGTGAGATCACTCACCATTCCGTGCTTGTCATCACTCCCGAACAGCGTCCAGATCTCCTCCAGCGTCGCGGCGCGTCCGTCGTGGAGATAGGGTGCCGACTCGTACACGTTGTTCAACGCGGGAGTGTCGAACGATCCGTCGCTGTCGGTGGGCCCCGCCGTTCCGACGTCGAACATCATCCGGTTGGTGAATCGCGGCGGCGGGTGACACGTGCTGCACCGGTTCTCAGCGGGAATGGGCCGCCCGTCGTTGGTCACCGCCCGTTCGAAGATTAGCTTTCCCCGCGCCTGCGTGGGCGTCAGGCCCCTTCGCTCAAGGCGGAATCGGTTGGGCGCGTGGCGGAGCGAGAGAATGTACGCGACCAGAGCATACAGCTCGTCCTGCGAGTAGGGCTCCGTGCGCGTGAGCCACTTCGCGAAACGAAAACCGCACTGGCGGTAGAGACTCGCGTTCTTTCCCGTCCACTTGTAGGGAGCCAGCCCTCCCAGCTCGCGTAGCGAGAGATTGTTTACGATGTTGCGACCCAGCCCGTCCGGCTCGAGGTCATAGGACAATCCGTCTGTACTACCCTCGGGATGGCAACTGCGGCAGCTGAACTGATTCTGGAAGGTGTGATCCGCGCTGTGGAACAGACGCTGGCCTCGACGCACCATCGTCACTCGATCAGGACCTCCCAACAGGATCGATCCTTCCACCTCGAGCTGCTCCACCGAGATCATCGACACCCGGTCGGCAAGACGCTCCACCACGTACAGCGTTTTCCCATCCGGTGAGAGGGCGAGGCCCTTAGGGTTGGGGCCCGCTGCAATGCGAGATACAACGTATCTCGAACTGAGTCCAAGATGGTTCGCGTAGGCCTCGAGGTCTCCCCTCCGCGTCTCCGCGAGCACCGCCCGCAGCGAATCGACGTCCACCACGGTGACTGCATCGACGCCCGAATGACTGACGAATGCGCGCCGTCCGTCGGGACTGATTGCGATGTCGTATGGATCGGCATAGAACGACTCCAGGTCATCCAGCAGGAGCTGCCGGACCGGCCCGCCGTGCGCCCGGTCGATCACGCCGAGGCCGAACGTGAACATCCAGCCGCGCCTGACCTGCGTGGCAGGTAGGAGGTTCTTGGGGCGGGCCAACGTGACCAGAGCGAGGTCTCCGCGCGGCGTGAACTCCACGCTTTCGATCATGTGCGCCGACTTGAACTCGTGACGCCTCGTCACCTGTCTTCGCCCGACCTCCACCACGGTCACTTCCGTTACCGGCTCGGTCCTGAACTGAACGGGGTTGGAGATCCTGTTGGTGACGAAGACCTCCTTCCCATCCGGACTGAGGCCCACGGCGTATGGATTGCGACCGGCCGCGAGCCGCCGATGCTCCGACCCGCTCTCCAGATCCACGATCGAGATGTCGTTCGAGATCGAGTTCGCGACGTAGAGGAATCTCCCCTCGCGATCCAGCGCCAGCCCCGCCGGGCCGGCTCCGACGTCGAGCTCGCGTGAGACACGCTCCGTCGCGAGATCGATCTCCATCACGGTGCCTGAGTAGCGGTTGGACACATAGGCGTTCGCACCGTCCGGACTCAGTGCGACGCTGTGAGGGAACCTTCCCACCGCAATGCGGCTCTCGACCTCCCGGCTGCGGGTGTCCACGACCAGGAGCAGGTCGGCCTCCTCCGCCGTCACGTAGAGCCGACTCCCGTCCGGGGCGACCGCGATGTCGAGGGGCGACAGGTAGTCTTCCTGAAGCAGTCCGGCGAGCGGCCCGCGTTGCGCCGTGTAAGCATGGCACGGGAGGCAGTTGAGAGAGGCCGACTCGGTTCCCGACATGTGGCGGACATGGCCCGCCGACCATCGGTGCGCGGCTACGAGCAGCGTCAAGAGGATCACGCCGGCCGGGACGGCAAGCGCCAGTCCTCGCGTGCGCCGCGTCATCGTGCGGACTTCCTGCCGGCACCCGCCACCGGCGTCAGAGTTCTAGGTGAAGCAAGCGACACGGGCGGCCCGGTGACGGCCAGTGGCAAGCGGTTCTCCGGAGCCAGCTCGCGGCTTTCGTGGCATCCGATACAGCCGCGCCGCTCGTTAGGTCGCACCCAGAACCATGCGGAAGGCCCCCGCACGAGACGGCTGCGGTCATCCAGGGTCTCCATCCGTAACGGCGTGTCGGCGGGAAGCTCGAGATAGAACGAGCCGTCTTCTTTCAGAGGGACCTCGCCCAGGACGCCGTCCGGCACGCGCACGCGCACCAACCTTGCAAGGGGCGATCGGGAGCCGCCGAGCGGTGGGAGGCTCGACTCATTCGCATCGAGGGCGTACACCTCTCCGGTCGTCTTTGCCTGGTCCACCACGCTCACGAACGTCTTCGGCCTTTGCCGAACCGCCGCGATAACCGGTTCAACGGCATGGTACACGGAATCCACAGCGACGAGCTCACCTACCATTCGCTCCGCCGGGTCATACTCGTAGATGGCAAACTTCTCACCGCCCGGCGGACGGTACGAGACAACCAAGGTGCCCGACGGCAGGGGGTGAACGGAGTGGAAGCTCCCTTCGACCCCGCCGCTCAGCGCGACTCTCGAGTGTAGCGGTCTCCGTTTTGCGACGCTCACGAGCTTCCCGCCCGATACGCCCTCGCCTGTAAGTTCCACGAACACGACCCGGCCATCACCGGTCTCCCAGGCGCGGCCGGTCGGAGCGGCTCCCGACCCGTTTTCATAGAAGAGGTGCGCCCCGGTGCCATCGTAGCGAACGATCATGAGCTTCGCCGCCCGGCCGGGCACCGCGTCGGGCACGCTCGTGAACAGCACTCGACCGTCGAGCAGCACCTGAGGAGCTAGATCGGCGCCGGGATGGAATGTGATCCGGGTAATCCCATCTCTTTCGCGCCCCGCGACGTACAGCGCGAATCCGTTTCGCTCCTCCCCTTCCACCACGAGACCGCTGAACACGACGCGACCGTCACCCAGATAGGCAGGGTCGGTGTAGCTTCCCTGCCCGTGCGTGATCTGCCTCGTCCTTCTAGAGCCCAGCCGCATCTCCCAAATGTGCCACGGCTCGTCGGCAGTGCGTCGGGCCGAGAACACCATGCGCTTTCCGTCGGGGGAGATCGCGGGCGAGCGGGCGGAGTGGAACCCGTTTGTGAGCACGATCATCTCGTGCTCCGCGCTCGCCGGATCGACCGCCACTATGCGGCTCCCCGAGGGGAAGAGCCACGCCGTATCTCCCACCGCGCCCGGCGGCACCGCGTCAACCGGAACCTGCGTGAAGACAAGCAATCCCGTGACGGCGCCGCCCGAAGACGCGAGTCGCACGGCACCCAGCGATGCGACCACAAGCACGAGAGCCGCCCCTCCCGCGCGCACCGCCCCTCGCCCACTCATCGCCGCTCCGGCTCCTCCACCGTCATGACCTTTCTTGCATCCACGTCACGGAGGACCTGTGTCACACCAGAAGGCCAGACGATCTCAATACTATCGACCTTCTCTCGGTCACCGAGCCCGAAGTGGAGCCTGTGGTCGTTCTGTGAGAGGTAGCTGGAAGCGCTCGTCCTCTGTGCCACGAGTGTCAGGTCGCCGGCCACGACCGTGACCCGCGCCCCCACCGCGTCCCGATTGCTCCGCCGTCCGACGAGGCGCACCATCAGCCAGGCGTTGCGGTTGCCCCCCTCGTTACGCAGCAATACGGCGCGATCGTTCAGGTTCACTATGAAGACGTCGATGTCACCGTCGTTGTCGTAGTCGCCGAACGCGCCGCCGCGCCCCACCAGCTCGCGCCGGAAGTAGCTGCCGCGTTGGGTCGAGACGTCCACGAACGAGCCATCGCCCTGATTCTCGAACAGCAGGTCTTCCTGGCCGTACAGGTGGTGGTCATCGCCGTTTACCTGGAAGACATCCCGGTCGCCGTCGCCGTCGTAGTCCACGAAAGCAGCGGCCCACCCCACGAACTGACCGCTCACCACCGCGATCCCCGACGGATATGTGACGTCGCTGAACACGCCCGCGCCCTCGCTCTTGTAGAGCGCGCCGTACGACATGTCCGGCACGAACATGTCGAGCAGACCATCCCCGTCGTAGTCGGCGAAGCTCACGGTCATGCTCGAAGTGGCGTCACCACGGTGATTGAACGCTACGCCTGCGGGAATCCCGACCTCTTCGAACCGCTCGCCGCCCACGTTGTGGAACAGGTAGTTCTCCATCGCGTCGTTCGCGACGAAGAGATCAACGTAGCCGTCGCCGTCATAGTCGGCCGCGCCGATCCCCATCGCCCTTCCGTCGGGCCTCAGAACTCCAACTTGCTCGGTGACGTCCTCGAAAGCCCCGCCCCCCAGATTGCGGTACAGCGCGTCGGCCTGCCCCGGGTAGGCCAGCGGCCCGGGGAAACCGTCCGGTGCGTAGAACAGGCGATACTCGGGGTCGAACTGAATGTAGTTTCCCACGTACAGGTCGAGCAGCCCGTCGTTGTCGTAGTCGAACCAGACGGCTCCCACACTGCACCCGTCGTTGCCTACACCCGCCCGGCCCGTGACGTCACTGAACGTCCCGTCGCGGTCGTTGTGATACAGCACGTTACGCCCATAATTCGTAACGTAGAGATCGGGATAGCCGTCGTTGTCGTAATCCCCGACGGCGACCCCCATTCCGTACCCCGCGTCTCCCACTCGGGCGTGCCGCGTCACGTCCTCGAACGTCCCGTCGCCCCGATTGCGGAAGAGGCGATTGGTGGGGCGCGTTCGGGGACCGGCGGCGTCGCTGAGTCCCTCGACGAACGTCCCGGACACCACATAGAGGTCGAGGTTTCCGTCCTGGTCGAAGTCCAGGAACGCCGCACCGCCGCCCGTGGACTCCACCAGGTTGCTCAACTCCGCGTCACCGATGGAATGGACGAAGTCGATCCCGGCCCGGGCGGTCACATCGGCGTAGTGGAGTCCCGTATCCCCGGGCACGTCGGCTACTGCGGGTTGCTGCCGCTCCCGGCCACCGGTCTCGCCGGAGCCGCAAGCGATCGAGAATCCCAGCCAAGGGACGAGCAACGGGACGTACTGCTTCCAACGACGGCGCATGCCAGTGAGCGATCAGCTCCCGTCACTCCACGGAGCGTTGAGTTGAGTGGTGAGCGTCTCGACGAACGTCAGACACACACGCGGTGACCATGTCACCGCGTGTGCCCGAGGACCCGTCAATGCGCGTTACTGCGCGCTATATAACGAGTTGCAGGGGTGCAGCGCATTGACGATGCGCAAGGTCGGGATTGACGGATGTCAATGATCTCAATGACCCGCCACGCGCCGGAGGGACTCCTGATCCCGTACCCTGACGCCGGACGGCAAGGTCTCGATGATGCCACGCTCGGCGAGATCACGACGCGCGCGGCACACAGTCTCGGGGGCCATACCCAGAATGCCCGCAAGATCTCTCAGTGTGAGATCTCCGGCGACCGTCGAGTCGTCGTCGGGAGCACCGTGTGAGCGAAGCCCTTGCAGCAAGTAACCCGCGAGCTTGGCCGACGCACTTGACGCCGTCAGCCAGGCCTGGCGATGCCTGGTGCGGCAGAGCTGAAAGCTCAGGTACCGGGCGATGTCGGTCATGAGCCGCGGCACCTCGACCGTCAGCTCGCTTAGCTCCGCACCCGACACCAGACACAGCTCGGCATCGGTCAGCGTCACGGCATCCGAGGAGTAGGAGTCGTCGAACACCGCCTCGAAACCGAACAGGTCTCCGGCCTCCAGTATCGCCGTTACGTGCTCCCGCCCACCGCCGATAATCCTGACGAGCTTCACCTTGCCGGACCGGACGGCGTAGAAGTGAGTGGCCCGGTTGCCCTCGACGTAGAGTATCTGGCGCCGCCGTACGCGGTTGAGCCACATCCGCTCACAGAGAGCGTTCACGGTGGCCGCGGGCAGGCCCGCGCTGCGGAAACTTTGCAGCAGCAGGCATCGCTTGCAGTCCGATGTGCGCACCTTCCGCGGACGCTGCGACGTGCCGCACGCCCCATAGGGTCTTCGAACAGAGTCAGTTCTCATAACCGTCCAACCCCCCGGCTGTAACCGCCCGGAACCATACCCGGACGCTTGTTAAAGGTATATGAAGAATCCGTGATGGCCTGCGTCTAAGGGCCGACTATCAATGCTAAGGCCTTTTTCTCAAGTCAGCGAGCCTGGCCGTCAGCTCACTCACCACCTTAGGGTCTGAAGGTCTCAGGCTCAGAGCTGACTCGAAACTCCGTATGGCGCTGAGAGAATCACCCGCTCGGACGTGCAAATCTCCCAGGGACAGGTGTCCTTCGATATAACTCGGATCGAGCCGGAGTCCCTCCTCGAACGCCCCTATGGCGTCGGACGTTGACCGCCCCTCTTTGATCAACGCCTCACCCAGCATGAACCAGGCTTTGGCATCCGTCGGACGTCGCTCCACCACGAATCGGAAATGCGTCACGGCGCGCTCGTATCTCGCCGTCTCGTGATAGACCATGCCGAGGCTAACGTGGGCGTACACATTGTCCGGCGCAATGGTCACCGCCTCCTCCAGAGCGCGTTCCGCCCATTCGTAATCCCCTATCTCGTAACACAACCGCCCCAGGTTCAACAGGCCGACGAGGTTATCGGGATCGAGCTCGGTTGCTTTCTGAAAATGCTCTCGCGCGGCGGGATACGCCTGCAACGCCGCATAGACCTCACCAAGCCGATTGTGTGCTTCGGCATCGTTGGGACGATGTCGCACGATTGCCTCGAGCTCTTGGCGCGCCCGTGCCAACTCATTCATCGCCCGGTAGCTCAGGGCGAGATCGAACCGCGCATCCACGTTCTCGCTATCTGCCGCCAACACGGCCTCCAGCTGTCCGACGGCCTGCCGGTACCTTCCTTGCCTCATGTAGATCGCGGCCAACTTCCCACGCACTCTGACAGCCGTACCGCTGTCGACGTCCAGACTCAGTACCCTCTGGAGTTGCTGCTCCGCAGGATCGAGTGCGCCGCGCCTCAAGTAGGCGGTCGCCAAATTGAACCGTGCGGCGACGTTGCCTCCGTCGAGACGCACGGCCTCGAGAAATTCAGCCTCCGCCCGTTGGAACTCCCCAATCTGGAAGTAGGCGCTCCCGAGGTCCTTGTGAACCACGGCCGCGCCCGGATCTATGTCCAGAATCCGGCGCAATGCCGTTATCGCTCTCTCATAATCCTCGTTCTCCGCATACATGGTCGCGAGCGAGTAGAGCGAGAACGTGTTCTTCGGATTCATCTGCAATGACTTGAGGAACTCTTGCTCCGCGCGGTCGTATTCGCGGAACTGCTGGTAGATCCGTCCGCTGCGGAAGTAGTTGTAGTCGTCGATGAAGTGCTCCTCGATTACGTGCGAAGCGCTCGGCGACACATTGACGAACTCGGGGATATTCGCGGCTCTGTCAGGTGCCGTGAAGTTGCGGAGTAGAACGGGAGGTGTGTCGTTTCCGTCATCGTCAATGTGAGTGAGAAACAGCTGAGTATATGGGCCGAATACCTTCGACGAGAACACCAACCACCTGCTGTTGGGCGACCAACTGTGCCAGGAGTTCATCCGACTCGTGTTGGCGGTCATTAGCCGCGGTGCTCCCCCTGAGACCGGCAT
>JBHIEQ010000082.1:0-9418 GCA_046760725.1 Gemmatimonadales bacterium | reverse complement strand
CCGGCGGCGGCGACCGCACTCGTCCGCCCCGCCAGCGCATGGATCGGGCGAAGACTACCTCTTTACGATCCGAATGCTGCCCGAGCCGGTGTCGATCGATACGCGCGTCCGCCCGTCGCCGATCCTGCCGCTGAGGCGGTCCCGCTGCCAGCGCCGCGTCGTCACCGGGAAATCCACGTCGATGTCCCCGGAGCCGGTCTCCAGATCGAGCGTGGCGCCGAACGATTCGGGAACCGCCAGTCTCACTCCACCGCTGCCGGTGTCGATCTCGATCCGGTCGCTCTCTTGGTCGAGTTCGACGTCAATGCTGCCGCTTCCGGTGTCGAGTCGCGCCGAGCGGGCGGATGCTCCCCTCACCTCGATGCTGCCCGAGCCGGTGTCGATGTCGAGCGATGAGACGGCCGCGTCCGTAACGCTCACAGAGCCTGACCCGGTATCGATCCGAAGCAGGTCTCCGTGCACACTCGACAGTTCGACGCTCCCGGATCCGGTGTCGATATCGACATCGCCCTCGGCGTCCATTACGTCCACCGCTCCCGAACCGACATCGATCACCAGCTCCCCGGTAGTGCCGCTCGCCGAGACCGGGCCCGCGTTGGTATCGATCCGCAGCCTCCCGTTCACGTTGGAGATCGTAACCTCGCCCATCGCGAGATAGAGTGAGAGGAGCTGCCCCTGCGGTACCACGATCTCAAGGTCGGCATGTGCCTCGAGGCCGGAACCGCGGTGACTGATCCGCACCCGCTCGCCCTCTCGGCGCCGCCCTCCCCACCGGTCGCCGAACGTGCCGTCTTCGCGCACCCTCAGCTCGGTGGTGCCGCGCAACTCGCGATACACGACGCGGTCGGCTGGATAGATGACGCGCAGGGTTTCGAAGTCACCGATCGGCCCCTGCTCGATGATCAGCCGGTCGGCGTCACTGCCGCCGGGCGTCACCCGAACGACGACGGCCCGCCCCGCGCCCGGCTGGATCGTCGCCCTCCCGGCCAGGTTGTAAACGGCCACCCGTTCGCCGGAGACCACGTACTGCTCGGACTCTTGCGCCCGACCCGTCGCCGCAAGCGCCGCAATGAGAGCCGCAAAGGTCAATAGGGAGAGACTCGATCTTCTTGCGATGGACATATCCGTGCTCCGTATCGTCTGAGACTACGCGCTAGATCGATCGGTTAGATGGAGCAAGAAGCACGTTTGGTTGACTCCCGTTCAGTTCTGCAACACTCCCGAGTGTTCGGTTCGACCTCCGCAGGGCAGCTCGGCGCGACCCGCGTCACTCGCGGCCGCGCGGAACCGCAGGGTGGATCTGAGCCCGCGCGCCCGGTTTCCCCTCCATGCGGTTGTCGTAGAAGCGGCGCGTGGGGTACGCAAAGTCTATGTCGTCGTGCGCTGCGAAAGCCTGCAGGACATCCTCCCAAACGGCCTCTTCGACAGTGCGCCGCTTCCTGGGATCGCACATGTACCGAAGCGTGAGGAGAACCCCTGAATCGGCTACAGTCGTGTAGACGATCGGGGTCAGTGTCGTGTAGAAGATCATGAACTGGCGGGACACGCTCCGGATTTGTTCGGCTGCCGCAGCGCTCAGAGTTGCGCCGTGCTTGTGCGCGATCTCGGTCAGGATCCGTTTCGCCTTCTGCCAGTCGCTTTCGAACGTCACCATAACGGGGACTTCGTTCCAGATGTACTCGAACCCCCTGGTGTAGTTTGCCAGTGTCTCAGAGAACACCTTTCCGTTCGGCACGTGGATGATGCGGCCGGTGCTCTGGTCCGCGTGCACCCAGTTGCCGATCTCCAGGAGAGTGAACTGGAAGATGCGGAGGTCTATCACGTCCCCAGCGTGCGCGCCGACCTGGACCCGGTCGCCGACCTGGAAGGGTCGGCGCCACAGGATGAAGGCCCATCCGGCGAGGTTCACCAGAGGCTCTCGGAGCGCGATTGCGAGCCCCGCGCCCGCCAGACCGAGGATCGTGGCCAGCGACTGCACCCCCTCGAACCACACGGGGCCGACTATCAGGATGCCTACAAGGACCGCGACGTACAGGGTGGTCTTTCTCCAGCGGTACTGCGTACGGATGTCCTCGTAGGAGCGGAAGGCGATGGCCAGGGTCGCCGCCCGAAGCGCCCATAGTATCAGGATTACGACCAGCGACGTGGCCAGTCGGTCCTGGACGAGGGGGCTCAATCCGAGTGTCGCCTGGAGCCAGCGGGCGATGCTGTCCATAGAGGTCTCCGAGCGCGCTTATCGGTTGACTTGGTACCCGCGGTCACAAGTTCGATAACGATTTCACGGAGGAGCACGCTGAGGCCGCAGCGATCATCTTGGCTATTGGTCGCCAGGCCGTCGGTCCAATCTGGAGTCGGCCGTTCGACAACCCTGCGATCTCAGTGACTTCGGCGGTCAAATACGCGACCGTAGTTGTAAGCCGATGTACTAAGGTGGCGATGCCCGCGGGCGCCCGCCAGTAACCCTATTCGTCCAGCAGTCCGACGAGCTCGGCTGGGTAGCTGAGCCACAGGTCGGGTTCGCTCGCCACCAGTGCGTCCCGGTCGAAGGGCCCCCAGAGCGCGGCGGCGGTTGTGACTCCCGCCCTCTTTCCAGCCACCAGATCGTGCCGCGAGTCGCCCACGAAGGCAGCCTGGCTCGGCTCGACCCCGAGGAGCCGGACTGCTTTCATGACTGGCTCGGGGTTGGGCTTTGGCCGGTCCACGTCGTCGGCGCAAACGAGTGTCTCGAAGATGCCGTCGAAGCCACAGTGACGGAGTCCCCGAAGAGCCCCCTCTCGCAGCTTGCTCGTGACGACGGCCAGCTTGGCGCCGCGCTTCTTGAGTTCGCCGACGGCCTCTACGGTCCCCGGGTAAGCTCTCACGAGACGGTCGTGATTCGCCATGTTGTGCGCACGATACGTCTCCGCCATGGCGTCGAGTTCCGCGGGGTCTTCGGTGAACTTGGTCAGCTGTTGTCTGAGCGGTGTGCCCAGTCCGCTGAGCCAGATTGCATCGGGGGGGACGGATCCGCGGTGGTGCAGCAGCGTGTGGTGGTAGGAACTCAGGATCAGCTCGATGGAGTCGATCAAGGTCCCGTCGAGGTCGAAGAGAATTGCGCTAAATCCCATGGCGGGGTAAAGATAAGGTGTTGGTCCAACGGAGAACCCTTCATAAACGTAGTGTCCGGTGGGCTCCGGGTCGCTATTTTGTCGGCGGCCTCCGATGTCTCGCTCGATTCTCACAATCTCGAGGGGAGTGAAAAGCAGCCCGATGCGACCGGTGATCGCCGTGGGATGGTGCGTCACGTTCATTCTGGGGCCGCCGCTCTGGGGACAGGAGGGGCGGCAGGGGCAGGAAGCTCTGGCGGTGCGCGCCAACGGTTCGGTGCCGGTAATAGACGGCAGGCTCGACGACGAGGTCTGGCAGGCTGCGCCTCCCATTACCGACTTCGTGCAGCGCGACCCCCACGAAGGCCGGGCGGTGAGCGAGTCCACCGAAGTGAGGTTCCTTTACACCAATCACGACTTATACGTAGGGTTCCGCGGCTACGACCGCGAGCCGGATCAGGTTTACGGTCGGCTCGTGCGCCGCGACCAGCGCACGGCGGCGGACTACTTCAATCTGTTCATCGATTCCTATCGGGACGGCCGCACGGCGTTCGAGTTCGCCATCAATCCATCGGGTGCGCGGCGGGACGTCTACATCTACAACGACGGGGCCGGACGTGACGAGTCGTGGGATCCGGTCTATGACTGGGCGACGCGCGTGGATTCGCTCGGCTGGGTGGTCGAGATGCGAATCCCGTTTTCGCAGTTGCGCTTCACCGTACGGGATTCGGTTGCTTTCGGGGTGCGCGTGAGGCGAGCCATCAATCGGCGGAACGAGGAGGCGAACTGGCCGTTCTTCCCGCGTGACAGAGCGGGAGAAGTGTCGCGCTACGCGAGACTTGTGGGATTCACGGAGCTACCGTCACCGCGCCGCATAGAGCTCCTGCCTTACACCGCCGGCAGCACCACGCTGGAGCCGCAGGTCGCCGGTGACCCGTTTGCGACGGGGAGACAGACAGCCGGCCGATTCGGGGCCGATCTAAAGGTGGGAGTGACCAGCGGGCTCACTCTGGATCTCACGTTCAACCCCGATTTCGGGCAGGTGGAGGCCGATCCCGCTGTGGTCAACCTCACGGCCTTCGAGACGTTCTTCCCGGAGAAGAGGCCGTTCTTCGTGGAAGGCACGAACCTGTTTCAGTTCGGGCTTGCTCCGGCTCAGCGTGGCGAGTTCGGCTTCATGAGAGGCGGCGAGGAGGGTCTGGTCTATACGAGGCGTATCGGGAGAGCCCCGCAGCTTGCGGCCGATCCGCACGGGGGCTACGCCGAGTCGGTGAGTCAGACGACCATCCTCGGTGCCGCCAAGCTCAGCGGGCAGCTCGGCAGAGGATGGTCGGTAGGCGTGGCTCAAGCGGTTACCTCAAAGGAGTTCGCGGACATCGTGGACTCTACCGGCGCCGCGGGGCGCGCACCCATCGAACCCCTGAGCAGCTATTCGGTTCTGCGCCTACAGCGTTCGGTAAACAGGGGCCGGCTGGCATACGGGGCGATAGCCACAGGAATGGCGCGAAGCATGGATGAGGCGGTGTTCGGAGACCTGCACGAGCGCGCGCTCTCGGGGGGTATCGATCTGACGACCCGCTTCGGAGGGGACCGCTTCGAGATCGACGCCGCTATCATGGGATCGCGCGTGGAGGGCACGCCGGAAGCTCTCGTGCGCACTCAGCGGAGCTCAGCCAGGTATTTCCAGCGGCCGGATCAGACCTATGTGACTCTCGATTCGACCCGCACCGAGCTCAGCGGCGTCGCGGGGTTCTTCCGGGTAGCGAAGCCGGTGGGGTTCTTCACCTGGGAACTCCAGTATCGGACTCGCAGCCCCGGCTTCGAGATCAACGACATGGGTTTTCAGCGACAGAGTGACACCCATGCGCAGCGCTCCCAGATTCAACTCAGGTGGCTCCAGCCGGGTCAGGTGTTCCGCCAGTTCCAGCTGGAGGTGCAACAGCGAGCGGAGTTCACGTACGGTTGGGAGCGAACCAGGGCATCGGTCCAGGCCAGCGCGTCGGCCGATTTCCTGAACTACTGGAACGTCAGCGGGTCGGTCGAGCGGCGGTTGTCCAGTTTCGCCACGCGGCTACTCAGGGGAGGGCCGGCGTTTCGCGAGCCGGGCGGATACGACTTCCGCATCAATGGCCGCACGGATTATCGTCGTAAGCTGTGGGTTGCGGGCATGGTGAATCGGAGTGTCGAGGACATGAGTGGCGCGAGGAGCTGGACTGGGGGCGGCAGGATAGGATTTCGCCCCCCCGGGCGCTTCACGCTAACACTTGAGGGCCGGGGCGGCTGGACGACATCGGATCGCCAGTATGTGACCCGTCGGACGGTCAGCGACTCGACGTACTACTTGTTGGGCCATCTTGAGCGACGCGAACTGTCACTCACCGTGAGGGCGGACGTCGCCATCACGCCGAGGCTGTCGCTTGAGCTCTATGCGCAGCCCTTTCTATCGGCCGGACACTACGAGGAGCTACGCGTCGCTGCCGATCCCCGCGCCGCGAGGTATGCCGACAGGTTGGATCCGTTGGAGTCGGATCGAATGAGTCGGCCCGGGGGCGGTGCCGGCGTTGATATCGACATCGATCGCGACGGTACGGTGGACTTCTCCATGTCGGACCCGGATTTTCGGATAGTCTCACTGCGGTCCAATGCCGTGTTGCGCTGGGAGTTCCGGCCCGGTTCCACTCTGTACCTGGTGTGGCAGCAAGATCGGCGGGATCGGTTCGATGACCCGGCGTTCGACGTACAGTCGAGTGCTGGCGATCTCTTGCGCGCGACGGGGACGCACGTGTTCGCGGCCAAGATCGCATGGTGGATCGGATGAGGGCGGCGATCGGAGCTCTTCGGTACGCGATCTTGTAGTCACAAGTTCTCGAGCGCATCTTCTCTATCCCACAGCGTCGTTCCCGTCAACAGGAAGCACAAATGTCCAAGCTGATTCTGTCGTCGATAGCCACGGGTTGTTTGGCGGTGTCTCTCGCTGTCGCGCCGGTGGACGCCCAGCGACGCCCGTCACTCGAGCAGCTCAAGGAGGAGGTTCTCCAGGAAGTCGTGGGCATGCAGAAGCTCTCTCAGGAGATCGTCGATATGGTCTTCAGTCACGGAGAGCTCGGCTTCCAGGAGCACTGGACCGCCGACTACATCACGGGAGTTCTCCGGGGCGAAGGGTTTGCGATCGAGCGCGGATGCGCTGGCATGCCGACATGCTACATCGCGAGCTGGGGATCGGGGAGCCCGGTAATCGGGATCATGGGCGATATCGATGGCCTTCCCGAGACGTCGCAAAAGCCTGGTGTCGCCTACCACGATCCGCTCATACCCGGTGGTCCCGGTCATGGTGAGGGCCACAACAGCGCACCCTCCGTCGATGTCGTGGCGGCAATAGCGGTCAAACGTGTCATGGAGCGCCACCGCCTGCCGGGCGAAATCCGCGTGATCCCCGGTGTGGCCGAGGAGCTGGTAGCGAGCCGCACCTACATGGTGATGGCGGGCATGTTCGACGATATGGACGCGATGCTCTCGACGCACGTGAGCCGCGGATTCTCGACGACCTACGGGATCAGCGGCTCGGGGCTCGTGTCCACCATCTTCACGTTCCACGGCAGATCCGCTCACGGTGCGGGCTCGCCGTGGCGCGGTCGCAGCGCGCTGGACGCAGTTGAGCTCATGAACGCCGGCTGGAACTACCGCCGCGAGCACCTCCGGCTGCAGCAGCGGTCACACTATGTGATCGTGAACGGCGGCAACCAGCCGAACGTGGTGCCCTCCGAAGCCTCGGTGTGGTACTACTTCCGCGAACTCGACTACGAGCGCATCAAGACGTTGCACGAGTTGGGCCAGACCATTGCCCAGGCGGCGGCGATGATGACGAGTACCGAGGTAACGGAGCGCATCCTGGGCTCGGCGTGGCCCTCGACCATGAGCAAGCCCATGGCCGAGCGAATGCAGGCCAACATCGAGGCAGTGGGAATGCCGGAGTGGTCGGATGCGGACATTGCGTTGGCGAAGGCCGCGCAGCGGGAGCTGGGCGTGGATACCATCGGTCTCCCCACGGAGGTCGATTCCCTACGGGAGGCCGATCAGGGGATGGGTGGGGGTAGCGACGACATAGCCGAAGTGTCGTGGAATATTCCGACCGTGCGTCTCAGATATCCGGCGAACATCCCGGGCATGACGGGGCACCACTGGTCCAGCGCGATCGCGATGGCGACACCAATAGCGCACAAGGGTGCCAACTACGGCAGCCGTGTCATTGCCATGACCGCGATCGAACTCATCGCGGACTCGGATTTCCTGGAGGAGGCCAAGCGGTATCACCGAGAGGTCCAGACCAAGGACCAGCAGTGGGTCTCGCTGATTCCGGAAGGCACGCCGCCGCCGACGTACCTGAACGCGGAGAAGATGGAGCGCTGGCGTCCGCTGCTGGAGCCTTTGAGGTACGATCCCAGCAGGTACGCCACGTACATGGAGCAGTTGGGGATCGAGTATCCGACGATAAGACGATAATTATGCGGCGTGCTGTGCGCTGTGCGTAGTGCGCTGGCCGCCGGACCGCCACAATCCCGCAGCCCAAGCGTGCGGCGCACAGCGTTTCTCTGGGGGATACTTTCCATGAAACGAATGCTGTTGGCGGTGCTTTTCTGCCTGATCCCCACCTCCGGGCTCACCGCCCAGGACTTCGACATCCTGATCCGTGGTGGTCAAGTGATGGACGGAACGGGCAATCCCTGGTTCCGCGCCGACGTGGGGATCAGGGACGGTCGCATAGCGGCGGTGGGTCGTCTCGATGGGGCGAGCGCTTCCCGCACTATCAACGCCACCGGCAAGGTGGTCTCGCCGGGGTTCATAGACCTTCATTCTCATGCCGACGATCCCAACTTCGGGCCGCGTGGTCTGAGATCCGACGACCCGAGGCGCCGTGCTGCTCCCAACCTAGTGATGCAGGGGATAACGACCGTGGTGGTGAACGCGGACGGGCGCTCGCCGTGGCCGATCGCGGATCAGAGGGCCGAGCTGGAGGCCAAGGGATTCGGTCCCAACGCGATCCTCATGGTGGGCCACGGCACGGTGCGGGGGCAGGTGATGGGAGGCGACTTCCGCCGGCCTGCTACGGCAGATGAAGTGCGACAGATGCGGGCGCTGGTGCGGCAGGGGATGGAGGAGGGAGCCCATGGCCTATCGGCGGGTCTGGAGTACACACCGGGGCGCTGGAGCGAGACCGACGAAGTAGTGGCGTTGGTCGAGGAGATCGTTCCGTACGGCGGCGTGTACATCGCGCACCAGCGGAGCGAGGGGGCCGATCCGATGTGGTACTGGCCGAGCCATGACGAGCCAGGTCCTCCCACGCTGCTGGACGCGGTCATGGAGACGATCGAGATCGGCGAGCGGACGGGGGCCACCGTCGTTGCTTCGCACATTAAGGCCAAGGGGGCTCATTATTGGGGCTCGAGCAGCGTCGTGATTCGAATGATCAACGAGGCGCGGGCGCGAGGGGTGTCGGTGTACGCGGACCAATACCCGTACAACACGACGGGCAGTGACGGCAACACGGTTCTCATACCGCGTTGGGTGTTCGAGCGCGGCAGGCGGGGGCTGCAACAGCAGGGCCGGCAGGTGGGGCAAGGAGGGCAAGCGGGGCAAAGGCAGCAGCCGAGCCGCGATCTGGCGGCCGCGCTTCGGAGCGCACTGGAGATCGATTCAATCGCTGCACTCGTCAAGAAGGATATTGCTCACGAGATCAGGCGTCGCGGAGGGGCGGAGAACATAGTTGTGCTGGAGTACCCCGATGAGGCGGTCGTCGGGAAGAGTCTCGCCGAGTTGTCGGCGCTCCGGGGCGCCTCACCGGTCGAGATGGCCATTGCGCTCCAGCTCGAGGGCTCGAGTGACCGCCCCGGTGGCGGCACCATGAGGGGCTTCTCGCTGTCGGATTACGACATAGAGCCGTATGCCGCCGAGGAGTGGACCGCCACGGCCACGGACGGTTGGATCGTGCTGCCCGAGGACGGCTTCACACACACACGCGTGTACGGAACGTTCCCGCGTAAGATCGCATACTACGCACGCGACGAGCACGTCCTTTCGGTCGAGGACGCGGTTCGCACGTCCACGTCGCTCCCGGCTCAGGTCCTTGGGCTCGAGGATCGTGGGAGGATCGACGAAGGCTATGTCGCCGATCTCGTGGTGTTCGATCTCATGGCTCTGGAAGACCGGGCGACTTTCTTCGAGCCGCATCAGTACCCGGCCGGGATCGAGTACGTGTTGATCGCGGCCGAGTTTGTCGTGGACGGCGGTGAGCCGACGTGGGCGTTGCCGGGGAAGGTGATTACGCCGTGAGAAGG
>JBHIEQ010000081.1:0-9427 GCA_046760725.1 Gemmatimonadales bacterium | reverse complement strand
GTCCCCCTCAGGCACTTCCCGACCGCTGCCGCTGTTTGCTTTGGCGCACCCCTCGAGGACCGCCAATGACCGCCGAACCCGGCCGGTTCGATCGCTCGTTCGTTATCCGGATGATCCGGGACTTCGTCGTCGCCCTCACGGCGATAGTCGTCCTCGAGCTAGGCGGGCGCGCCGTGCTCGCGTGGCGCGATTTCCAGACCCGGGAGCACGAGGCGACGAAGCTCGCGGCCGAGCGGCTCGCGTCGGACGTGCGGGACATCATGCTGAATGAGGGCGGGCCGGTAGCGGCCCGGACGGTGTACCCCATTCTCAGGCGCAATCACGAGGGCCTCGGCTACGAGATCGCGATCGAGCCGTCCGCGATAACAATCGAGTCGATCCGGAGGGCGTTCGGTTTCGAGCCGCGCGGAATCCCCCCTGCATGGTCCGAGGGGGCGCACCACGAGACCGCGGTCGATCTCGCCGCGGAGCAGTTCTGTCGCACCTGCCACGTGATGGCAGACATAGGCGACGTACTCGGACGCGTCACCGTACGGAGTTACCGCGCCCACAAGTTCGCGGAGTTCTGGAGAGAGGCGCGCCTGGTGTCGGTGGTGGGCATGGCCAACGTCATCCTCCACACGATCGTGCTATTCCTATTATTACGCCTCCGCATGGAGCCGCTGCTGCGTCTCCGCTCCACCATGGCTCGGCTCGCCAAGGGACACCTCGACCTCTCGCAGCGCACCGATGTGAGATCGGACGACGAGTTCGGCGAGCTGGCAGACGACCTCAATCACTTCCTCGAGCGGGTGAGCGACCTCGTGGGAGATCTCGACGCCGTGCTGAGCAAGCTGGTGGCCGTGAACACCCGCCTCGCCCAGGTGAGCCAGCGCATGGGCGGACAACGCGACGCCCTGCAAGGAGAGAGCACGAAAGCCCGGGAGCAGGCGGCGGCTCTCCATCAGTTGGTCGCAGGGCCATCCACCGAGGCACTCGAGGCGGTGGAGCTGGTGCTCGCGGCGCTGGAAGATCAGGCCGCCAAGGGTGGGCTCCCGGAGGGCCCCGTCACGACGCGGCTGCGAGGAGTCCTGGAGCGCTTCCGCGCGCTGGCGCGGCGAGGCGAGGAGGCGACGGTACGGACTCAGGCCCTGCAAGAAACGCTGAGCGGCCTCTCACGTCGTCTGCGGGACGACACGCACTATCAAGGTGAGATCATGGTGCTGGAGGAGCACATGCGCGTGGTATCGGAAACCGGGACCGCGCTGTTGCGCCGACTCAAAGGGGTCGAAGCGTCTCGGGCTGTGGATCGAGAGGGGACGAGCGTGTAGTATGCGACAGCGGAATGGATCCGATCGGAGGCGAGTCAATGAGTCGTCGAGTTATCTACGGGGTCGCGGCGGGTGCGGTCGCAGTGACCGTGGCCGCAGCCTGCTCACCCGTCGTGTGGATGGGACCGTACCGGGCGGGGGGCTTCGGACCGCTCGACGACAGCGCCCAAGTCCACCTCATCGACGGCCGCGACATGCGGCGCGCGGAACTCGAGGCCGTACTGGACGAACACTTCCTCCTGGCGAGATTCCACCGACAGCTTCCATACCGCGGCGATAGGCAACGGGCGGTGCAAAAGGAGCTGGAGAAGGCGTTGCCGCTGATCAGGAGATCCGGCGGCGATGCGGCACTCTACCTCGAGGACTCGGCGATCATGGGTGTCATCTTCCGAGATGCGCGCTACGCGGGCCCGCCGGAAGCTCTGGTGATCTACATAATGCGCCGCAAGTGAGGGCGCGAGCGCGCCCAGCTTCCCTCTCGATGTCCTCCTTCGACCCGTGGGAAACCGAGACCTTCGCGATGGAGCCCATCGGCATCGTCCGTAGCCCGTTCGCCGACACGGCCCAGATCCCGAAGGGGCCGGGCGCCAAACACACGGCTGAGGGGGTGCTGGAGATTCGACCCGAGCTGGAAGACGGCCTCACCGACATCGAGGGCTTCTCCCACCTCTACGTGATCTGGGTGTTCGATCGCGCCGAGGGACACAAGCTCATCTCTACACCGCCCACCGACACGAGACCGCACGGTGTCTTCGCTACACGCTCGCCCAGGCGCCCCAACCCGATCGGTCTCACGGTGGTGACCCTCCTGGGCCGCGACGGCAACAAGCTCCGCGTGCGCGGTGTGGACATGCTGGACGGCACCCCGATCCTGGACATCAAGCCGTATCTCTCGAGCGTGCCGCCCAAGGAGCTGAAGCGTGGCTGGCTGGATGGGGCGGAGAGGCGGAAGGAGTAGCCCGAGCACTCCGGCTGGCCGCCTGAGCCCCCGGACCGCATCTTAGAAGTACCTCCAGACCGAGGTCACGACCCACTGGCCGACCCCCCCCGCGCGCCTCAAAGCCGCTCTCGCCGAGCGCTACGCCCTGGAGGCGGCAGGATCCCCTTCGATCGCCGGACGCAGGTCGCGGCGCCGCTGGCGCTCGCCCTTTCCGCGCTAGCGCCCGCCCTTGCGCGCGGCCAGCGCATCCCCTACGCGCGCGGCGACACAGTGCGGCTGGAGCGGACCGATTCCGCCGGTCAACGCGTGTGGGTGACCGGGCAGGTGGTCGAGGCGCTGCGTGACGGTATGGTGTGGACGGCGCCGGGGGCGAATCTCACCGTACGCTTCGACGAATCGACCCGGCTCCAGGTGCGCCGCGGCCGGCGTGCGTGGACGGGAGTCGGTGCTGGTCTCGGCCTCACCGTAGGGGTCGTCCTCGGCATACAGACGTTGCGCGCCAGGCAGACCGAGCTGGGCGAGGGTCAGTCGTCCTTCGGGCCCGCACTCGTGAGAGGTTCCATCGGAGCCGTTCTGGGAGGCCTCCTTGGGAGTCTGGTGCGATTCCCGCGGTGGGAGACGATTCGGCTCGAGGACGGGCGCATCCCCGTCGCTCCCCTCGACGAGCGCGGCACCGACATGGCCTTCTCCCTCTCACGGACCCTGCGCTGGGAGCGGTTCGAGCCGTCGGAGCCAGATTTCCACGCGTTCTTCGCCGCGCACTCAGACAACCTCCACCGCATCGAGGGGATCTGGACGCGCTCGGGCACCGTCCTTCAGGTGGCCATCGTGCGGTTCCCCGGACGGATCCCCGCGACCTATGGAGCCTATCGGCTCAAGCGATATCCGGAGCGAACGCGCACCACCCAGGATGGAGTGATGCTCTTCGCGCTCGTCCGGCTGGAGGACGGCGCGTGGGAGCTGCGGTTCCCCCGTTCCCCCCGCCGCTACCGGGCCGATCTCCAGGACGACCTCTTGACACTCGTGCTCCCCGACGGCTCCGCGGATCGGTGGGACCGGTTCTTTCCCTGACTCACCGGCCCTCCGGATTGAACAGGAAGTAGTCGTGAGCCGCGCGCGCCGCGTGCGCGATCACCCGTTCGCGGTCCGGCACTTGCCGCTCCGACTCCTTGACGAAGGCGGCCACCACCACGTGACCCGCGTCGTCGGGCAGCGTGATGATGCCGACGTCGTTGGTGGTCGCACCGATCGTCCCGGTCTTGTGCGCCACGTCGGTTCCCGGGGCGAGGAGACCCTTGAGCCTATTCTCTCCGGTGCGACAGCGCGTCATGATGTCGAGAAGCAGTGCGGTACTGGAGTCGCTGAGGAGCTCGCCGCGCCAGAGCCGCGCGAGGAGCTGCGCCATCCCCCGCGGGGTGGCCGTGTCGCGCGGGTCCCTGTCGAACGCCGCCGCCGCCGAGTCGCGCATCTCGGGCGTCACCGTCCGCGCCAGCTCGCCGAATCGCTCGGGTGTCCACTCGGCCTCGGGCGGCAGCTCCACGATCCCCACCCAGTCCGCGATCAATGAGATCGTGGGACGGTTGACGCTGATCCCCGTGAGCCCGAGGGCCGTCATCCGTTCCGTCACGGCCCCCGAGCCTCCCGCGAGTCTCATCAGGATGTCAGTCGCCGAGTTGTCGCTGATTAAGAGCATCAGCTCGAGGAGATTGCGCACGGACAGTATGACGCCGGGATCGTCGAACAGCGGCGTCAGCGTGCCGCTTCCCGGGTGGAGGTCGCCGGTCTCGACCTCCACCAGGCTGTCCAGGCGGATCTCCCCGCGGTCCACGCGCGTGAGCAGCTGAACCGCGATCGGCACCTTGTAGGTGCTGGCCATCGGGAACTGCTTGTCCGCGTTCAGGTACACCTCGCGCCCCGACTCGAGATGGATGACACCGACACCCACCATGCCGGTGCCCTTGCATCGAGCGTCTTTACAGACGACGCCGTCGGCGAGTCGCGCGAGCTCGCGCTCCAGTCGTGCGAGGCCGGGTTCCTGCGCGGAAACGGGAAGGGCGAGGGCCAGCGCCGCGCCCGCGCTCCAGAGAACGATGGTAAATCTCGAGTGCATTGGCATCCTCCCTGCGGGCTATTCTCTCTCTCGGTGGCACCGGGCGGCGCGGGCCACCCGGTTCTCGCCCAAGCTGCGTGGGAAACGCGGGGCGCACAATGGAGGAGGGGGCGCCGTCGCTACTCGCCGCCTCCTCGCTCGGCGCGCCTCACCGCGTCCAGGCTGAACGGTCCCGCGCCGTAGCGCGCGATGAATAGGGCCCCGCCCAGGAGAGCCAGGTTCTTGAGGAACATCACCTGCTGCAGCTGGGCCATGGCAGCGTCCTCGACGGCCCAGAAGTCGTGCATGATGATCGTTACCGGGATCAGGAAGACGACGAGCAGCCACGCGCCGATTCTCGCTCTGTATCCCAGGAGCACACTCAGGCCGCCCACCAGCGACATGACGCCCGACAGGGGAACGAGCACGCTTGCGAGCGGCACGCCCTCCTGCGCGCCGTAGCCGATCCCCTGTTGGGAGAAATGGCCGAGCGACGCCATGATGAAGATCGCGGCGAACAACAGGCGCGCGAGCGGCACGATGAAGCGCGTGAGATCCACCCGGCGGGGCGCACTCGCGCTCTCGGCCATGTGAGCAGTGGCTGTTGGACTGGTCATACGGATACTCCTCCTATGCATGGTCCATGACTATATAGTACGTAGCTAGACACTACAGTACTGAAGGAGATGTCCCAAAAAAACGCCTACTCCCGCAGCCGTGCCAGCGTCCGCTCGAGCGCCGCAAGCTCGCCAGCGCCCAGCGCCTTCGCGACCTTCCGCTCATGCGCTTCCAGGATGCGCAGGCCGGCGGCCCACAGCTTCCGCCCCTTCGCGGTCAGGACCGCACGCCGGATGCGCCGGTCCCCGGGGTCGTTCATCCGGCGGACCAGACCGTCGGCCTCCAGGCGATCGACGAGCTGCGTGATGTTGGATCTCACGCACTGATTCGCCTCTGCCAACTCGCCCAGCGGCAGCGGCCCCCTGGCTTCGCCCAGAGTCTGAAGCACCCCCAACTTCGCGAGAGAGAGGCCTTTCTCTCCCAGCGCCGCCTCGAGCCGCGATTCCAGCTCGTGCGCCGTGCCCAACACCCGTCCCAGCGTCGAGCCCGGCATCTCAGCCAAGTGGGCGCCGAGCGCCGGGATTTTTATTCATAGATGAACTATACAGGCATAATGAAATAAATCAAGTGGTTTCCCCAACCCATTAGCACCGGGACGACGAGCCCCGTGAGTTGCGACGGCACCCTTTGACCGAGTACCTTGCAATCGAACCGGGTGCCCGCCACGAGTCTCCAGCTCCTAGCTTGCATCCCCTTTTTTTCGCCCCGGACACCGTTAGGGGGTCCCCCATATGACAACCGCGACACACGGTGACACCGTGAAAGTACACTACACGGGCAAGCTCGACGACGGCACGGTGTTCGACTCCTCGGCCGGCCGCGAGCCGCTCGAGTTCACCATCGGCGCCCACGCCGTGATCGCCGGCTTCGAGGCCGCCGTGGAAGGCCTCGCCGTGGGCGAGAAGAAGACCGTGGTGATCGGCCCCGAAGATGCTTACGGCCCGCGACAGGAGAGCAAGATCGTGAGCGTCGATCGCTCGCGGCTGCCGATCGGGCTCACGCCCGAGCCGGGAATGGTGCTGCAGGCACCCGGTCCCGAGGGCACGCTCCACTTCACGATCACGGCAGTGTCCGACGACTCGGTGACGCTGGACGCCAACCATCCCCTCGCCGGCCAACAGCTCACGTTCGAGATCGAGGTCGCCGAGATCACGAAGGCGTGAGACATGAGCCTCACGGAGCAGAAACGTATGAGTACGGTCGCATCCTACACAGATCGATTCGGACACACGTGGTCTATCCGCGAGCAGCGCGGCCGCGGCAAGCCGAAATGCTGGGTGTTCACTTGCGGCGAGCTGAAGCTGGTCACCGAGGGGCCGGTGCCGAGCCCGGCCGAGCGCAGTGACTCCGACATCAAGGAGATCTTCTGCGACGCCGAGCGCGTGGTCGTGCACGAGGACAGAACCTGGTTCGTCGGCTACCGCACGCGAGGAGCGGGCAGGGGCGGGCGCCAACAGTCGGGGCTCTGCACGAGGTTCCGCTCGGACGAAGGCGAAGTGCGCTATGCCCGAACCATGCTGCACTTCCGCCATATGCCCGAGGAGACGCTGCGCAAGTACATCGCCAAAGCCCGCGCCGGCAAGATATAGGCAGCGGTTGCTTGGAATGACCAATCCCCCCATTCGGAGGTGATCGATGGCCAGACCGGGACCGGCAACCATCGCCAAGCGCAGACGTGAGCGCGCGAAGAGGGAAAGACGGCAGGCAAAGCTGGAGCGCCGCGCGCGGCGCAAGGAAGAAAAGGCCCAGAAGGGCAAACCTCCCCTCGAACCCGGACAAGACCCGGACCTCATCGGGATCGTACCCGGACCACAGCCGCCGGTCGTAGATTAACGGGGGAAGAG
Organism: Gemmatimonadales bacterium; assembly: GCA_046760725.1. Lineage (GTDB taxonomy): Bacteria > Gemmatimonadota > Gemmatimonadetes > Gemmatimonadales > GWC2-71-9 > JBHIEQ01. The sequence continues at coordinate 2,626 of JBHIEQ010000081.1, read as the reverse complement.
CAGGCTCCGAGTGAGCCGCCTCGCACGACCGGCAGCGACGGACTGACACTATGAAGCGCAGACCCCTGATCATACTCGTTGCGGCCGCGGCCCTGGCCGTGGCGCTCTTCGGCCTCCCGTCTTTCGCCGGGCTGGTCACCGACTGGTACTGGTTCAGCGCGCTGGGCTACCAGACGGTGTTTCTCAAGACGATCGGCACGAAGATTACGCTCGTCGCGGTAGTGGGCGCCGTGGCTTTCACGTTTTTCTATGCCAATCTCCGTTTGGCTCAGCGAGGCATCTCGCCCGCGCTGGTCATGACCGGCTCCCAGGGCGGGCAGGCCCTCGATCTCACCAGGCTCCTACGGGTTCTGTCGCTGCCCGTCGCGGGTTTCCTCGGTCTCCTCGTCGGGCTCGCGGCGGCCGGAGACTGGCTCACACTGCTCCGGTTCGTGAACCGCACACCGTTCGGCGAGGTGGACCCGGTCTTCGACAAGGACATCGCCTACTACTTCTTCACGCTGCCCGCGCTGCAGACGTTGCTCGGGCTCGTGGTGGCCCTCACTGTGGTGGCGCTGTTCATCACGATCCCGCTCTACGTGCTGAGGCGCGAGATCGTCGTACAGCGCCGCCGCGTATCGGTCGAGCCCGCGGCCGGTGCGCACCTCGCGTGGCTGGTGGCCGCACTATTCGTGACCACGGCCGCGAACCTGTTCCTGGTTCGCGTGCCCTCGCTCCTCTACTCCACGTCGGGCCCGCTCTACGGCGCGAGCTACAGCGACCTCGCGGTACGGGTGCGGCTCTTCCAGCTCCTGGGATTGGTGTGGCTCGCAGGCGCCGTGCTCGTCGTACTCGGGGCGCGCAGGCGCAAGCTGGTTCGCAACACGGTGGCGGCGGGAGTGCTCTACATCGGCGTGGCCCTCGCCGGTACGCTGCTGGCGGCTACGATCCAGAAGTTCGTGGTCCTCCCCAACGAGCTCGAGCGGGAGACCCCGCAGCTCGAGTATCACATCGCCGCCACTCGGCGCGCCTGGGGCTTGGACGATGTGGAGATCAGGGACCTCACGGGCGAGGCCACACTCAGCCTGCGCGACATACAGGCGAACAACGGCACCGTGAGAAACATCCGACTGTGGGACCGGGAGCCGCTGCTACAAACGTTCCGTCAGCTCCAGGAGATCAGGACCTATTACGACTTCCAGTCGGTCGATGACGATCGCTACTGGATCGACGGGGAGTACCGCCAGGTGCTGCTCTCGCCGCGCGAGCTGAACTCCCGCTCGCTCCCTACCCGCAACTTCATCAACGAGCGCCTCACTTACACTCACGGCATGGGGCTCACGCTGGGTCCCGTGAACCAGGTCTCACCCGAAGGCCTGCCGGTACTGTTCGTAAAAGACCTGCCGCCGGCGTCGAGCGTCTCCCTCGAGATCCAGCGGCCCGCGATCTACTACGGCGAGCTGTCGAGCAGCTACGTGTTCGTGAACACGAGGCAACCCGAGTTCGACTATCCGCTGGGCGACACGAGCGCCTTCGCGGTCTATGAGGGAACGGGCGGCGTACCGGTAAGCTCGTTCCTGCGACGCCTGCTGTTCAGCATCCGCTTCCGCTCGATGGACGTGCTGTTCACCGAGCTCATCACGCGCGAGAGCCGCGTGCTGTTCCACCGGCGGATCATGGAGCGCGCAAGCAAGGCGCTGCCGTTCCTGGTGTGGGACCGCGATCCGTATCTCGTGGTGACCGCGGAGGGGCGGCTGAAATGGATACTCGACGCCTACACCACCAGCGACAGGTATCCATACTCCCAGCCCGTGGGCGGCGGGACGAACTACATGCGCAACAGCGTGAAGGTCGTGATCGACGCGTACGACGGCGACATCCAGGCGTACATCGCGGAGCCGTCCGATCCCCTGGTCGTGACCTACGCCAAGATCTTCCCCGGCATCTTCCAGCCGCTCGACTCGATGCCGGAGGATCTCCGCGCGCACATCAGGTTCCCGTCCGACCTGTTCCGAGTTCAGACCGCGCTCTACACCACATACCACATGGACGAGCCCGACGTGTTCTACTCGCGGGAGGACCAATGGCAGATTCCGAGCGCGTCGGAGACACCGGGCGGCCAGGATCCGTTCCTGCGGCACATGGTGATGAAGCTACCGGGCGAGGAGCGGGAGGAGTACATCACGATGACGCCGTTCACGCCGCGGCAGAAGGACAATCTCGCGGCGTGGATGGTCGCGCGAAGCGACGGCGAGCATTACGGCCGGCTCGTAGTGTATCGGTTTCCGCGGCAGAGCCTCGTGTTCGGCCCTACCCAGGTCGTGAACCGCATCAACCAGGACACCGAGATCTCCCGCCAGATCTCACTGTGGGATCAGCGCGGATCACAAGTCATTCGCGGCAATCTCCTGGTGATCCCGGTAGAGGAATCGCTCATGTTCGTGCAGGCGCTCTACCTCCGCGCCGAGGGCGGACGGATTCCGGAGCTGAAGCGCGTGATCGTGGCCTATCAGAACCGGGTGATCATGGAGGAGACGCTGAGCGAGGGGCTGTCGCGACTGTTCGGCGGGGCCGTGGAGGTGGACCGGCCGCGGGCGGCAGCGGCAGCAGCCGCGGAATATAAGCCATCTCAACACCTCCTACCTTC
>JBHIEQ010000080.1:0-9440 GCA_046760725.1 Gemmatimonadales bacterium | reverse complement strand
GGGGATCATGTGGCCGAAGTCGCGGCGACCCTGTTCGGTGAAGAGAACGTAGGCGGCGTGATGGAGCGCCAGGAGAATCAGCACGACACCCGCATAGCGGTGGACGAATGTCCGGATTGCGAAGGTACCTTGCGGGACATGGATCACTTCCGGAAACAACAGTGGCAGGCCCGTCACGATCAGCACCAGGAAGCTCACGACCAGCACGAGATGCTGGATACGTTGACCGAGCGTGAGCCGCGTTACGACGATCGCGTCAAGATCGGGTTCGTAGTGCTTCCAGTCAGGCATCTTCGCCCCGCCGGTTTCGCCTCTCGACGACTCGGTAGCGGTATTGGTCCAAGGAGATCATAGCGGCGGCGTAGATCAAGATTCCCGCGATCAGCAGGTAGTAGAACCACTGCACGCCGTAAGCGAGGAGGTTGACGTCCTCTCGCAGTGACGCCACGTGGATCTTCCCCTGGGTAACTCCCTCTCCGATCCCCGGGTGGCAACGTCCGCAGGTGGTGACGAGGTTGTCCGGATAGATCGAGGAGCGGGGGTCGGACGACGGTAGTATCCGGTGCGCGCCATGACAGCTCTCGCAGTTGGCGACGGTGAGCTGTCCGCCTTCCAGGGCGATCCCGTGAAACGAGCCGAGGTAGGTCTCCCGTCGCGCCGGCGGCAATCCGTACTCCACGTCTAGCTCTTCCCTATCGTGGCAGCCGGAACAGGTCTGCACAACGTGGGTGGGGAAGACCGCCGACGCCGGGCTCGTCACGGGCTGCACCGCGTGCTCGCCGTGACAGCCCACGCAGGTCGGCACGTCGGGATTACCCTCGGCGAGCATGGATCCGTGGATGCCTTCGTTGTATTGGTTCACGATTCCCAGGTGACATCGACCGCAGGTCTCGACCACGTGCGGCCGGTGCATCGAAGAGCCGGAATCCGCGACCATCCGAATGGCGTGGCCGCTGCCGGTGGGCCCGCCGTGGCAGTCGGTGCAGGTCGGTGCTACGGTCAATCCTTTCTCCAGAAGGCCGCGACCGTGAACGCTGTGCACGTACGTGCTGACCGTTTCCACGTCTGTCTGTCCGAAGAGCGCCATTCTCTCGGGGTCACTATGGCAAGTGGCGCAGGTCTCGAACAGGGTAAGACGATAAACCGTCGATTGAGGGTTGGTGGGAACCATCACGTGGTGGGTCCCGTGGCAGTCCTTGCACGTGGCCGGAGCGGTACCGGTGAGGACATGAGGCCGTCCATGTACGCTCTGGAGGACCTGCCGTTTGACGTCCGTATGGCACTGCCCGCAATCCACCGGCGAGACGGGCCCGTGCGGGAACTCGCTGACACCCGAGTGGCAGGCCGTGCAGGAAAAACCGAGAGAGCCGTGGATCGATTCGCGGTAGTCAGAGGGATCCACCAGCATCCGGGCCGCTCGCGCCGAGTCGGGCACCGCGCTCGCAATGAGGAGACTGTTGGCGTGGCAGAGGGTGCAGGTTTCTTGGCCTAATGCAGCAGTGCCCGTGGAGGTCAGGAGCAACGCCACCGCTAGACCGGTGGGTGCCCTCACCGGCGCGGCGGGGTCCGACCGCTGAACCCCCTGGAACATTGAGAGCATGCCACAGCTCCTAGCCGCTCCGTCGGTACGCGGAAGCTAATCATGGCTCCGCGCGCGCGTCGGAAATTTTTCATGAGATTCGCATTAAGCTCCGACATGGCGGCGCTCCGCCCGTCGCCCGTGTCCTTTCCAAATTTCCAATGAGAATGTCTTTAGGTGGCCACGACATCGCGTCTTCGGCCTCCGCACGGATGTAACTTTGTGCGTGCCACCGCCGGCTTCGAGTTGTCCGCCGGAGGCATGTGAAGCGGAATCGAGAAAGCTAGGTGAGGGAATGCTGGCGAGATTCTGCACGGCGCTTGTAGTTGTCTCCGCCATAGCACCTTTCGCGGCGCGTCCGGTGGTTGCGCAGGGGGACGAAGCGTGCCTCATGTGCCACGGGAACCCTTCCCTCTTCGCCGCGCGGGAGGACGCCGCCCGTTTTGTGGTAGATCCCGAGGAAATCACAGGCTCGGTTCACGGTGCCGCCGGTCTCCAATGCACAATGTGCCACCAGGTGGGCGAGCTCCCTCATCCCGCTGAGCTTCCAGCGGTTGACTGCGGGTTGTGTCATCGTACGCAGAGCGAACAGCACGCGCGCTCCTTGCACGGGGAGGCCGCTACCCGGGGGGACACCCTGGCTCCAGGCTGCGCGGACTGTCACGGGACACACGACGTCCGGTCGCACACTGATCCCAGTGCGCCCACCACGGTCATGAACATCCCGTTCCTTTGTGGCGAGTGCCACCATGAGGGGACCCCAGTCTCTCGGACACACGACATTCCTCAGGATCGTATTCTGGAGAATTACTCGGAGTCGATTCACGGCGAGGGTCTCTTCCGGCAAGGACTCATTGTGACCGCGGTGTGCACATCCTGCCACACCTCGCACGAGATACTGCCGCACACCGACCCCCGGTCCTCCATCCATCGGGACAACGTCGCTGCGACTTGCACGCAGTGTCACGCGCAGATTGAGCGGGTTCACAGACAGGTGATCGAGGGGCGGCTGTGGGAGGAGGAGCCGCACGTGATTCCCGCCTGCGTCGATTGTCACTCGCCGCACCAGATCCGGCGGGTCTTCTACGAGGCGGGATCCGCGAATGAGAACTGCTTGGCGTGCCACCGCGATCCCGAGTTGAGGGGTGTGTCGCTAGGCGACACGGTATCTCTGTACGTCGATGAGCAGGCGTTCGCGGCGTCGGCGCACGGCGGCACTGCTTGCGCACAGTGCCATGCCGAGGTCAGCGCCGCGGTCACGCGACCATGTGCGGCGATCGGGTCGCCGGTGGACTGTAGTATTTGCCACGAGGCGGAAGTGACCGAATACACTGGCGGGGCGCATGGCCGGCTCGCGGCTGAGGACGATCCCGACGCGCCTCGTTGCCTCGACTGCCACTCGAAGCACGCGACGGAGAGCAGTCTCGACCCGACGTCACCCACGTTCCCGCGCAACGTTCCCGAGCTGTGCGCGCAGTGTCATCGCAAGGGTGAGAAGGCTGCCCTCAGGATCCCCCCCGAGTTCGGCACGCCGGTCGAGAGCTATGAGATGAGCATCCACGGGAAGGGTCTATTCGAGAGCGGCCTCGTCGTGACGGCCACCTGCTCCAGCTGTCATTCGGCGCACCGGGAGCTGCCGGCTGACGATCCCGAGTCCACCGTGAACTCCGAGAACGTGGCCGCCACTTGTGGCACGTGCCATCATGGCATCGAGGAGCAATTCATAACGAGCATCCACTGGACCGGCCGCCACGAAGGCGACGAGGAGCGAGAGTACCCGACCTGCGAGGATTGTCATACGTCGCACACGATCAGCCGCACCGACAGAGCTGATTTCCGCCTGCTGATGATGGACCAGTGCGGGCGGTGTCACACCGATCAGGCGGAGACCTTCTTCGACACGTTTCACGGGAAGGTTTCGCGCCTCGGTGACCTGGCGGCCGCAAAGTGTTACGACTGCCACGGAACACACGGCATCAGGGCCGTGAGCGACCCGGCCTCGACGCTCAGCAGACGAAACGTCGTCGCGACCTGCTCAAAGTGTCACTCGGGTGCCAGCCTTCGCTTCACCGGATACCTGACTCACGCGACACATCACGACCCTGAGAAATACCCCTATCTCTTTTGGGCCTTCTGGGGTATGACGGCACTCTTGGTCGGGACCCTCGGCTTCGCCACCGTCCATACCCTGGCCTGGCTGTGGCGCTTGTGGCGCTCCCCTCATCTGAGAGTACGCCATCGCGCGAGCCCGGATGAGAAGCGCTACCAGAGGTTTACGAGCTTCCACCGCACGCTGCACCTGATAATGCTCCTCAGCTTTTTCACCCTCGCGCTCACGGGTATGATCCTGAAGTTCGCGCACATGGGATGGGCGCAGAGACTGGCGGCGTTCGCCGGGGGGTTCGCCACCACGGGAGTGCTGCATCGCATCGGCGCGGTGACACTGATCGGCGTGTTCCTCACCCACCTGTGGGACGTCGCTCGGCAGCGACGTCGATCGGGCCGCTCCTGGTGGCAGATGATCACTGCACCGGACTCTCTGATCTTCAACCGCAGGGACCTCACGGAGTTCTGGCAGTCGATCAAATGGTTCATGGGCCGCGCGCCCAGGCCCCACTACGGGCGCTACACATACTGGGAGAAATTCGATTACTTCGCGGTGTTCTGGGGGATGCTCATCATCGGTTCTACGGGATTGCTCCTGTGGTTCCCAGAGTTCTTCACTCACGTCTTTCCGGGATGGTGGGTGAACGTCGCCACGATCATCCATAGCGACGAGGCTCTCCTTGCGGTCGCGTTCATCTTCACGGTGCACTTCTTCAACACCCACTTCCGACCTGACAAGTTTCCAATGGATCCGGTAATCTTCACGGGTCAGGTGCGCGTCGAGGAGCTCAAGCGCGACAAGCCTCGGGAATACGAAGAGCTCGTGAGATTAGGGAAGCTCGAGGAGTTTCTCGTTGCGCCTTATCCGACCAAGCTGGAGAGGATCTTCAGAGTGTTCGCGTACCTGGCGCTCGCGATAGGGCTGACGCTCATTGGGCTAATCCTTTACTCGATGCTGTTCGGATATCGCTGACGCCCGGCTGAGCCGCCGCACGCGGCTGGCCGCGCAGGCGACGCGTACTGTAGTTTGTCCCGATCAGGACCGGGGAGGCAGGGGATATGAGACGGCTGATTCTTCTCTTGACCGTGGCCGCGGCGGGATCCGCGTGGCCATCAGCGGCGGTTGCGCAAGGTTACCGGGTGCGAGTGGATACGCGCCTTCAGTCGGTGGCGTACCGCGGACTCGCAGTTGACAGCATTCCCATCGCCGACACGGTGGCGACGGCGGGCGGCGGCGTGCAGACGGCCGACGGTTTCGCGGTGCGCTGCCAGGCAGATGGGTTCTGCCGGTACTTCAGGCCCGATTCCGCTCTTCGGGGCGGACCGCTAGTGAGCTCCGTCGATCTGTCCCTCTGGGGGTTGGGAATACCGGGGCTACGGGTTCGGGCGAAGGGTCGCGTGTCGGCGGAGCTGGGCGATCCGGACGTGTGGCCCGGAGCAGACCCGACGCTCCAGCTGCTGGAAGGATACGCGGAGTATTCACAGCGCTATCTGACCGTGCAGGCCGGCCGCACGTTCTTCCTGAGCCGGCTGGGGTACACGCAGCTCGACGGGGCGACCGTGGAGCTCAGGCCGGTGGGTCGCTGGGCGCGCCTCATGGGGTACGCCGGCTGGGGGCTTCAGCCTGGAGCGCCGCTGCCGGTGACCGGCTCGGAGCTCAATCCCCTCGATGAGTACCGTCCCAGCGAGCGCGAGATCGTGTGGGGAGGGGGGTTCAACCTGTCTGGACGCGGGGCGTATCTGCGAGGCGTGTACCGACGCTCCGTGAACACGGCGGGTGACTTCCTCGTGTCGGAGCGCGTCGCCGGGGACGCCCAGCTCAGTTTGGGTCCCGGCATAGCCTTGTCCGGAGGAGGGGACTACGATCTCGTGCGGGGCCTCTGGGGTACCGGCGAGGCGCAGCTGTCTTATGTGGCGCCGCGCTCCAGCCTCCAGCTGACCGTCGGCGGGCGCCGGTACCGTCCCTACTTCGATCTGTGGACGATCTGGGGCGCGTTCAGTCCGGTGGCTTACAGCTCCGCATATGCAACGGGGCAGGTGCGAGTGGTCCGCGGCATCTCGCTCAGGGGACGCGGAGAGCTGTACGACTACGACGATGCGGAGGCGCTGACCCCGCTGGTACAGACGGAAGATGACGGGTGGCGATGGTCGCTGGGTGCCACCGTGACTCGGTTCACCGGCTGGGTGTTCCAGTTCGGCCATCACGTGGAGCATGGGCCCGGCGCGGCCTCGCTGGGATGGGAGGGATTGGTGGCGTTCCGGCCCGAGTCGTCATTGGGAATTCTGGCGCACGGGTCGTGGATGAAACGACCGCTGGAGTACCGCTTTGATGACGCGAAGGTCGTGTCGTACGGATTGCGTGCGGACTATCGCTACAGCTCGCGGCTCACGGCGTTTGCCGAAGCGCGGAGGTACGACGAACTGCGGCGCCGTGACGACGCGGCGCAACTCGACTGGGATCAGCTGCGGTTGTACTTGGGTGCGACTGTTGCGTTTGGCTCGGGCGCCGACACGGGCGGTTTGCATCCGGCCATTCTGCGGATCCCCGACAGCCGGAGGTGACGATGCGAGTGGTAACAGCCGCTGTGGGTTCGGTCATCGCCGCCGTGGTCGTGACGTCGGCGGGACAGGGGCAAGCGCAGTTCACTCATGAGCGGCACAGCGCGCTCGTCGCCGAGTGCTCCAACTGCCACGGATCAGCCGGCGGCGGACCGGCATACGGCTATCCGAGTCCCGGCTTCTGCGCGACCTGTCACAACGGAACGGTGGCTCCTTCTGTGAACTGGACGGCGCCGACGCCGCAGCCGCTCGGCAATCTCAGATTCGACCACACCGTGCACCAGTCACGCATCGATGTGCCTTGTACCATGTGTCATACCGAAGGCGGAGCGGTCGCCTCGGTCGAGCGGGCGGTTATCTCCAACTGCCTGGCCTGTCATGGTGGAGAGAGCCACCTCACGGCACCCGATGCCGCCTGCAATACGTGCCATCTCCCGTTGGCGCGGGCCGCCGAGCTCACGGTGGAGGACGTGGCGGGCTTCCCGGTTCCCCCCTCACATGGAGAGCCGGGATTCGCGGAGGAGGGGGCACACGGCGCGCTTGCGGCAGTTGACGGCGGAGTGGCGGCGAGCTGTGCCACGTGTCACGCGCAGGATTTCTGCACGCGTTGCCATGTAGGCGACGAGGTTCCTCGGGCCGTGCTGGCGCTCCAGCCGGATCCGAGGTCTCTCGCGTTGCAGGCGCGGCCGCGATCCCACGGGGCCGAGTTCGCCGGGCGCCACGCACCTCAGGCGGCAGCATCTCCCGAAACGTGTGCCAACTGTCACGTGCGGAGCGACTGTCTCGATTGTCATCAGCCGGGGGCGGGAAGCGGAGCCCCGGGGTTCCACTCGGCCGACTTTCTGTCGCGACATCCCGCGGCCGCCTACGCCAGGGAATCGTCGTGTAGCGATTGCCACAACAACTGGTCCTTCTGCGCGGACTGCCACAAGAACTCCGGCCTCACGGCGGCGGCCGAGTTGGGCCGGGGGTACCACGACGCCAAGCGCTTCTTCGCGGCGGGACATGGTCAGGCCGCGCGACAGAGTCTAGAGAGCTGCGTCGCATGCCACGCCGAGCGCGACTGCGTGTTGTGCCATTCGGCGTCCGGCGGTCGCAGGGTGAACCCGCACGGCCCGGGCTTCGACGCGGAGCGTCTGCGTGATAAGAACGTGGTGCAGTGCTCCGTGTGTCACGGGACGAGGATTCCCAATCCGTAAGCCAGTATCAGTCGCGTGGTCCGGAGGCGGCCGGTAGCAGAGGGCAAAGGGCTGGACGAGGACCGTCCTTGGTTTCGTGAAGGCTTCCTGAGCCGATCTTCATGCAACCTTTGGACACCCGCGATAGCTTCGAAGCCCGAAGTCGGGTTTACACCGTACGGCGGCCTGCGGGCATCCCTTGCCAGCTCGCGGCGGGAGCCGTTGCGTTACTGATGTCGCTGGACCAGGTGAGGAGGGTGGATAATGAGTATCAAGCGTCATCTGATGAGCGTTGTCGGGATCATCGTGGCGGCCGGGATAGGCACGTCCCCGCTGTCGGCGCAGGAGGTGGCGAAGCCCCCGGTGGTGAGTCACGATACCGAGGGGCGGGGGCAATGCCTCATGTGTCACAAGGCCGGTGTGATGGAGCCGGTGCCGGACGTGCCCGAGAGTCACGCCGAGCGTCCCAACGACGTTTGTCTCTGGTGTCACGCCAAGGACGCTCCGATCCAGACGGCCGATCCGCCGCCCGTATCGCACGAGACGCAGGGTCGAGAGCAGTGCTTGATGTGTCACAAGGCCGGTGTCATGGAGCCGGTACCGGATGTGCCCGCCAGCCACGAGGGAATCGGGCAGGAGTACTGCGGACTGTGTCACAAGAAGGCCGGGTAGTTCGGACTGGCGAGCCGGCTGTTCGGGAGGCGGGCGAGTCCCGCCTCTTTTTCTCAGGAGTTACTGGGTGGGGTTCATTGTGTATCCCAGGTAGGTGAGCAGGACCATGTAGACGATGATCCCGACGCCGACCCAGGTGAAGGGGCGGCTTGTCTCCCCGCGGGCCGTCTTGCGGTCGATGAATGGAATGAGCATGAGGAATAGCGCGCCAGCGGTGAAGCCGAGAATACCTACCAGCTCTCCCTCGATGCCCAGGATGTGTCCCGGGAGGTACTTCAGGGTCTGGAACATGAACATGAAGTACCACTCGGGTTTGATCCCTGCAGGCGCTGGGGCGAACGGATCCGCTTTTTCTCCCAATTCCGCCGGGAAGTAGGCGGCGAGAGCCGCGAGGACACCTAGGGCGAGCAGCCATCCCACCAGGTCTCTCAAGAGAAAATTGGGGAAGAACGGCATCGCCCGCGGCGGATTCCCTCTCGAGAGTTCGGCGCGGGGCACACTCATGCCGTGTTTCTGCACCAAATAGACGTGGAGTGCCAGGAAGACGATCGCGGTGGCCGGCAGCAACGCAACGTGAATCGCGTAGAACCTTGTGAGCGTGGCGCCGGACACGTCTGTACCGCCCCGGGCTACTCGGAGGACAAAGTCGCCAATCAGTGGGAAGACCCCGATTATTTCCGTTCCGACTCTGGTCGCGAAGTAGGCGAGTGTGTTCCAGGGCAACAGGTAGCCGGTGAATCCGAACGCCAGGGCGAGAACGAGCAGCACGAACCCCGAGATCCAGGTGAGCTCTCTGGGAGGGGCGTAAGCCTTGACGAGCAGGACGCTGAAGAGGTGCAGGAACAGCGTGAAGATCATCAGGTTCGCAGCCCACGCATGAATCGAGCGGAACAGCCATCCGAACTGCACCTCCGCCATCAAGAACTGAATCGACTCGTATGCCTCTTGCGCGCTGGGGCGGTAGTAGAAGAGGAGTAAGCTTCCCGTGGCCACCTGGATTACGAAGAGGAATAGGGTCATTCCTCCCAAGTAGTACCACATGGTGTGGCGATGGACCGGGACGTCTTTTTTTTTGGCGATCTCTCCGAGGAACGAAAGCCCGGTCCGGTCATCGAGCCACGCCAGCCACCGACGGGTTTTGTCCCGCAGAGTCGTCATAGGTCAGGTTGTCTTGGACACCACTATCTGGTCTTCCCGCACTCTCACAGCATATGCTTCGAGTGGTGAGGGTGGTGGTCCCTGTATGTTGCGGCCGTTGAGGTCGTAGTGGCCGTTGTGGCAGGCGCACCAGATGTGGCCCAGGTCGCTTCGGTACTGGACTGTACACGCCAGGTGAGTGCAGGTCG
>JBHIEQ010000079.1:0-9481 GCA_046760725.1 Gemmatimonadales bacterium | reverse complement strand
CGGGGGCGGCACCGTGCCGCGCGGCGCGCATCCGGTAGGTGGCAAGAGCAGGAGTGCAAGAACGGCTCGGCGGCGAAAGGCGGCACTGGTGCGTGCGGTGGTCGAGGAGCGATCATCTCGGTTCATGCCTCCCTCCTAAGTCCTCTCACGAAGTGCACTTGACTACATAAGCTCCGACATCGAAGGTCAACGATCAGCAAGATGCAGGGGATGTACCGCGTTTGTCGATGACTCCCCTTGGAGCCGTGAGACTTACGTGCTGCGCAGCGGTCGTTGTAGGCTGTGGCGGAGGGGCTCCCGCCGACCCCGGGCCGCCGCGCCTGCCCGCCGCCTTGCCGGCCGGCGATCAGCTCGCCCTGCTTCGCGCGGTTACGCGCGCGCAGGAACTGGACCCTCTCAACTCGCTCCTCGTCTCCCACCGTGACACCATGGTGGTCGAGCGGTACTTCCGCGGGATGCGGGCCGACCGAGCGGTGAACGTCAAGTCCGTCTCCAAGACCCTGCTCTCCCCGCTCGTGGGGATCGCCATTCGTGACTCGCTGCTCACGGGTCCGGATCAGCCGCTTTACGAGCTTCTCCCCGGGTACATCGACGCGGAACGCGATACGGTGAGGCGGCGAATCACGTTGCATCATCTGCTCTCCATGACCATGGGCTTGGAGGGCACGAGCTTCGACAACTACGGGTCCTGGGTCACGTCGCGGGATTGGGTGCGGTATGCATTGAATCAGCCGGTGATCTGCGAGCCCGGCGGTTGCCGAGAGTACAGCACGGGCAACACGCACATCCTGTCGGCGATTCTCACTCGCGCTGCGGGAACGGATCTCATCACGTGGGGCAGGCGGGTGCTGTACGACGATCTGGGAATAGAGCTAAGGCCCTGGGATCGGGATCCCCAGGGGTACTACCTGGGCGGGAACAACATGCGGCTCACCCCGCGCGAGTTGGTCGCCTTCGGGCGGTTGTTCCTCGATTCCGGCCGCGTGGGGGTGCGCCAGCTGGTGCCGTGGGAGTGGATCGAGCGATCCTGGGCAGTGGTCAACCGCTCGCGCTGGAGCGGAAGCGGATACGGCTACCTGTGGTGGACGCGGCGTATTAACGGCGAGACGGTGCGGTACGGGTGGGGCTACGGCGGGCAGTTCCTCTTCTTGGTGCCGCGGCTGGACCTGGTGGTGGTCGTCACCTCGTCGCTCACCAACCGGCCGCGCCGTGTGCGGCACAATCCCAGGGTGTACGATCTCTTGGGGTGCTATGTCATCCCCGCTTTCCGTGATGAGCCGCGGCTTGGGCCTTGCGACTGGCGGGGCTTCAGGGTGGACTGAGCTTCACCGCTTCTTCACAGCTTCTTATCGTTCTCATGCTCACGCCGTGGCGATGTAAGAGGAGGCGAATCCGGATGACCCGATATGACGACGCTGTGGAGCGGTTGCGCTCTGCGGTCCTGTCCGGCCCTGGGGCTCTCGATCGGGGGCTGCGCGAAGCTGCATATGGTGCGGAGGAATTGCCCGGGGCGTTGGGTCACTATGTGGCCAAGGTCCGTCTGCGGGCCCACGAGGTGTCGGGCGAGGACATTGACGCCGTGCGGGCCGATCGCCGGTCGGACGACGAGATCTTCGAGGCCACGGTGTGCGCCGCGCTGGGAGCAGGGCTCACGCGGCTGGAGCGCGGGATGAGCGCGCTCGAGGCGAGTCGCGGCTCATGAGGCTTGCCAGTCTCGACCGCGGTCACCGGATCAAGGAGAAGCTCCTGCTCGCGATGATCCGTGTGCTGAGCCGGAATCCGCCCCAGGACGTGGTCAAGACGCTGTTGTACCGTCCCGAGTTCTTCGGCCGCCCGTTCAGCGATGTGGTGCATCGGGTGCTACGCGGCCCCTCGGAGTGGAGCGTGGGCGAGAGGGAGCTGTTCGCGGCCTACACCTCGAAGCTCAACCAGTGCGTTTTCTGAACCGCCGCCCACGGCGCGGTCGCGTCGGCGGAGTTGGGTGAGGAACTGACCAGGGCGGTGCTGGAGGATCCCGAGAGGGCGCCCATCGCGCCCGGTCTCAAGGCCACGCTGGCGTTTCTGGGAAAGCTGACGCTGAGCCCCAGTGAGGTGGGGTCCCAGGACGCCGAGCGGGTGCTGGCGGCCGGGGTCAGCGAAGGCGCGCTCGCGGACGCGATCCACGTGTGCGCCCTGTTCAACGTGATCGACCGCATCGCGGACGCGATGGGTTTCCGGGTCGGCCCGCCAGAGGAGTTCGCCCGCGCCGCACAGGTGTTGTTGAAGCGGGGCTATAGGTTGTAGCAGCGGGCGCGGGGCGGGCGGGGAGGTGGCGAATGCGGCCGGAGGGACTCGAACCCACACGGGGAAACCCCACCAGCTCCTAAGGCTGGCGCGTCTACCAGTTCCGCCACGGCCGCGGGTACCTGTGCAAAGTAACTTCTAAGCCGTTGTTGGGATAAGGGTTGGCCCGCGGGGACGGGGCGCGCCGCGGGTATTCGTGAGTCATTTCGCAGCTGCCGGACAGAGATCAGCGCAGCCTGGTTTCGGCGGCTGGCCTCGGGGACCTGGCGAGCTCGGCGCACCATACCGGGCCTGTGGCCGCCAGCCCAAGCTGCTCTGGCCACCCAAGCCCCCCGTTCACATCTTAGATACGCCGCCGGACCGGGGTTCCCGTCCTGGCCGACACCCTCGAGCGGCTCAAGGCCGCTCTCGCCGGCCGCTACGCCATAGAGCGGGAGCACGGCCGGAGCGACGTCCACTCCTTGGGTTGCGTGCTGCATGAGATACTTGCCGGGCAGCCACGGTTCGTTGGCCCGACCGTGGAGAGCGTGGTGCACCAGCGTCTCGCAGTGGCTCTCACGTTGCTTACCGCTTTCCCGGCTGCAGAAGCTACGCCCCGGTCGACGCTCTTCACCTCACCTTGAGACCGCGCAGCAGCTCACTCGCCTTCTCTCGGGCATCCTTTCCCGGCTCATCCGCGCTACAGTCCTCACCCAGGTAATCGTACGTGGCTTCGATCGCACCTATCGCGGTGGCATCGGCCGCGAACCTGGACTTGGTGTCCTCACAGTCCTTCTTGTCTTTGATTCGGGAGAGTGCATAGGCAACTAGGATCGCCTCACCGAAGCGAGGGTCGTCCGGCGGTGGAACGATGCCGATCATGTTGTCGCCGATGGGCCGGAAGGATGTCCAGGTCCCCGCCGACGACAACCTGCCCGTCCTGAGAGAGGTTCTCGCCGCTAGCGAACACTCCGACTACACGGTGCTCGAGCTCGAGGGGCTCTAGCCGTTCCGCCCCGTGTGGTGAGGGCGGTGGGTCGGGGATCCAAGATCCCGTGCTGGTGAAGGTGATTGCTGCGGGTGAGGCCAAGCGCAGATCGGGCGGCATGCTGCGACTAACGAGGTTGTGTTGCGCGTAACGCATCATCGTGTTACGCTGCATCATGGACACGACGATTCGTAACCTCGACGAGCGTGCTTACCGAGCGCTCAGGGCGCGCGCGGCGGCCGCAGGGAAAACGATGGGTCAGGTGGTCAATGAGGCAATTGCCGCCTACCTAGCTCGCCCCGACCTCACCACCCGGGCCGGCAGTCTCAGGGGGCTCGGTCCCGAGCCCTATCCGGAGGGCAATGAGCGACTCAGCGAGGAGATCGACGCCATCGTTTACGGCGCCTGACGTCAGGTGATCGTCCTCGACTCCAGTTTCCTCATCGCCTACCACAACACGAGAGACGTCCACCACGCGGCGGCCGCCCGCGCTATGGTGCACCTCGTGGCGGGACAGTGGGGCCGATGTCTTCTCCTCGAGTACGTGTTTCTCGAGGTGGTGACGGTCCTCCTGGCGCGGCGCGGATTGGCGACTGCCCAAGGGGTAGGTCAAACGCTGCTCGACGCCCGTGAGGTGGACTTCGTCCCGTGCTCAGATCTGTTCCTAGATGCGCTGGACACGTTCAACGGCCAGCGGGAGGACCGGCTCTCGTTCACCGACGCCGCGATCGTGACCCTCGCGCGGCGGCACCACCCGGGGTTCGTGGCGACGTTCGATACGGACTTTCAAGGACTGGACGGCGTTACGGTCGTTCCTGGGAGATCAACGGTTTGACCTCTCACCGTTCGCCCGTCAGGCGAGCGATCCGGTTCCTCACGTCTTCTACCAGCGGCTGCAACTCCGGATCGGCGTCGCTCCACAGCTCGACGAACCGGTTGTAGTACTGGACGGCCTTCTCTTGATTGTTCCGCTCCTCGTACAGCTCCCCAAGCCGTCTGTACGCGGGGGCCAGGTCGTCGAAGTCCTCGTTCACCCGCGCGATGTTCGTGGCTTCGATTGCACGCTCGTAAGTCGTCAGCGCCGAGTGGGTCTCCCCCGCCAGCTCAAACGCCTGCGCTAGCTGGTAGAGATCGCAGGCATTGCATCGATAACTCTGCGATGCACGATACGACTCGATCGCGTCTCCATAGCGGCGCTCCGCCATCGCGACTCGCGCATCCCAAACCTGCCGTTCGTCCACTAGCCGGCTCGCTGCCGATTCCCAGGCCACCCGTAAGCGACGCACCTCCGCCGGGCGGTCCAACGCCAAGTACAATTCAGCGAGCTCCTCGTAAGGCCGATCCTCCGGTTGGATCGACTCGAGCGGGTGTTGGCCAAGCGACTGCTCGAGAAGTTGCGCAGCACGCTCCGGCGATCCTCCGTATCGCAGTTCCAACCTCGCCGGCACAAGGGCCCACTGCATCAGCTCCACTGAATCACCTTCACGCTCGGCCTCGGCGATTGCCGCCCGCGCGATCCGCCCCGCCGCTCCGAGCTGGCCGCGTACCTCATGGAGCCGGAACGAGAGAACACGGGCCAGTCGGGGGAGCTGGTCTTCGGCGTCATTCGCGGCGGCCGCTGCGGCGTCATATTCACGGTGGGCAGCGAGGACGTAAGCCTGCCCGAGAACGGTACGTGGATTGTCCGGCATCGCCGCCTCGAATTCCACCATCACTGAGTCAACCTTCGCCCACTCGCCTCGAGCCGCGAAGACGGCCCTCAATCCATAATAGTTCTGCCAGATGGGGTTTGTGGCGATGGCGCGACGGTACAGTTCCTCGGACCGCGCGTAGTTCTGCAGGTCGAGGTTCACGAGCGCGAGGTTGTTCAACGCCGCCTGGTCTTCCGGGTCGAATTCAAGGACGGACTCGTACGCCTCGACGACCCGCTGGGGGTCCGCCTCCACCTGATCGAAGTAGTATGCCGTAGCGAGATACCGCTCCACGGGCGGGAGCCGCTCTCGCAGCTCGTACGCCCGGGTGGTGGCGGCGTTTATGCGAGAGCGCGCCATGTTGTTGTTGCTGAGGAGAACCGCCAACCGCCGGTAGGCCATCGCGAAGCTGGAATCGACTGCGATCGCTTCCTCCACGAGGGCGATGGCCCTCTGGGGATCGCCTTCGTTCTGTGCGCGAGACCCCCGCGTGTAGAGCCTCAGCGCGTCGATTGACGCCGTGGTAACTCTAGCCAGGGGCTCGCTGGCCCGAATCGTCCTGAGTGATTCACCTATCCGCTCGCGCAGCTTGGCCGAGAGTCGATCCACGGCCGGGATCAGCGCCGAGGCGTTGTCTGCGGTCTCTCTCAGCGCCAGCAGCTCAGCGCCGTCGGACGCGCCGACTAGCCTTGCAGACACGACGTATCCCGTGCCGAGTGTCCCGACATCTCCTACAACCAGAGCCTTCACCTGCTCCCGTCGCGCGATCTCCTGCGCGAGAGCCGCGTTGAGCCGAGAGGTGTCGGCGCGGTTCATCCGTGTGAGAGCTTCCTTGATCGACGTCGCGTCCATGAGTCGCACCATTGGTGACTGGGACAGATCGATCCGCAGCGCCTCCGTCACGGATGCGCCGATGTCGCCATCGGGGGTGCGGTCATCGAATTCGGTAACGATCAAGAGCCCGTGCTCGTCGAGCACCCCGCTCGCCACGAGGGTGCCGACCGGGCCGATGCCGAGCGTCCGCATGACCATGTACGACGCGGCCGTCACAGCCAGCGCGCTGAAGGCCAGGCCGCCGCCGAGCAGTGCTTTGCGCCAGGTGAAGTGTCGCTCGAGTCCCGACGGGGTAGCGACGTGGACGCCGGTCATCGTCGCGATCGCCCGGCGCCGTTCGTGATGGCCCGTCCACAGCATGATCGGGAGGCCAATCACCAGAAGCGCGATCGCTCCCAAGAACACCCAATCCGGCAGTCCCAATCGTCGCATCAGGACGTACACAATCGCGAGAGCGACAACCGATGCGAGCGCGAAAAGACTCGCTACCCGAACCGGGTGAGCCTGCCGTGCCCTGGTCTCATAGTCCACCGCCGGCACGGGCTGCGTGCCGGTCGGCGTGATGCCGCCGCTCGGCGTGAGAATCGCGTCCAGGTGCGGCAACAGCTCCTCGGCCTTCTGCCAGCGGTCGGCGGCCTTCTTCTCCAGGCATCGCATCAGGAGCGCGTTCAGCGACTCCGGCACCGTCGTGCGATGCTTCGTGGCCGGCTCCGGAGCCTCGGTCACGTGCGCCGAGAGCACCGCCTGGGGGTTGGGGCCGCTGAAGGGCGGACGTCCCGTGAGCATCTCGTACGCCATCGCACCGGCGGCGTAGATGTCGGCCCTATGATCCACGTGCGGATCCGCCACCGCCTGTTCAGGAGCCATGTAGGCCGGAGTGCCGAGAGCCACACCGAGTGAGGTGAGCGAAGACTCCCCAGTGGAGGCGGTGACCGCCTTGGCCACGCCGAAGTCGGTGACCACAGCGTGGCCCTCCGACAGCAGCACGTTGTCCGGCTTGATGTCGCGGTGGACCACTTGGTTGCGGTGAGCGTACGCGAGGGCGTCCACGACCTCCTTGAGGATCTTGACAGCCTCGCCTACGGGCAGCTCGCCTTCCCTCGCGAGCTTCGCCCTGAGCGACTCGCCCTCGATCAACGGCATCATGTAGTACAGCAGGTCGTCCCTGGATCCGGCAGCGAGGAGGGGCACGATGTGAGGATGTTGCAGCTTGGCCGCGAGCTGGATCTCGCGCCTGAAGCGCTCGACGTTGACGCCGGCGCACATCTCGGGCGGCAGCACCTTGATCACTACGCGGCGGCCGAGCTGCACGTCCTCTGCAACGAAGACGCGGCTCATGCCGCCGCCGCCCAGCTCCTTCTCGATGCGGTACGCGTCGCCGACGGCTGCCTGGAGTTCGGCCTGGAGGTTAGACACCGCAGGCTAAGATAGGGGCTCGCCGACCGATGGGCGAGTAGGGCGATCGGGATTCCGCCTCCCACCGGTCCATGCTGTGCATCTCGGCTGTGGACTCCGCGGTGGGGGTGGATACCGAGACGCAGGCGCGTATCTTCGATCCCTTCCTTACAGCCAGGCCACCGGGGATGGGGACGGAGCTCGACACGGCGATGATCTACGGACTCACGAAGCAGCGCAAAGGGCGGCGTTCTCACGCCGACGCGGTGAGCGTTGAGTCCGACCTTTGAGGAACTCGATGGCTTGGCAAAGAAAGTTTTGGCCGGGAACTGGTGCGGAACGCATACGATACCGGCAAGCCAGCTCTACCCGCACCAGTGGAACTGGGACTCCGGATTCATCGCGATCGGGTATGCTCGCTATGACCTGGACAAGGCGTGCCAAGAGCTCCGTTCGTTGTTCCGAGCGCAATGGCACAACGGGATGCTCCCGCACATCGTATTCAATCCCGCCGAGGCGGACTACTTTCCGGGGCCGGAATTTTGGCAGACTAGCCGGTCACCGGCAGCGCCTAAGGACGTCCCGAGTTCCGGGATTACCCAACCGCCCGTTCATGCCATCGCCGCTCTGCAAATCTTCAGGCGCTCTGGGCAAGCGCTCGCAAGGGACTTTCTGAAGGAGATGTTCCCCAAGATCAAGTCTCTGCACCGCTATCTCTATGCGTATCGCGATCCATACAAGGAGGGCCTTGCCTATGTCGGACATCCCTGGGAGACAGGGACGGACAATTCCCCTGCGTGGGACGAGCCGCTCAACCGGATGGATCCCCGCTCGCTGGGTCCGCTCGATTACCGGAGAAAAGACCTCCGCCTGGTGTCACCCGATCAGCGGCCTACGCAAGCGGACTATGACCGCTACGTCTACCTCGCTGAAATCTACAAGCGCTCCGACTATCACGAGGAAACCATCTTCAGGGAGAGCCCCTTCCTCGTTCAAGATCCACTGTTTAACGGCATTCTCTGCAAGGCCAACGAGGATCTGATCGAAATCGCCGAAATACTGGGTGAGGACAGTGGGGAGATAAGGGAATGGCATCAACAGACAAGACGGGCAGTCGACGCAAAACTCTGGAGTGAGCACTGCCGACTCTACACTTCGTATGACCTGGTCCAGCGAAGACAGCTGGCGGCAGACTCGATATCTGGGTTCATACCGCTGTTTGCCGGCATACCGGGTCCCGAGCGAGCGCAGGAATTACTGAAGCGTCTCGAGTCGCCGGGATTTTCGGGTCGTCGCGAGGAATGCTTCTCCGTTCCCAGCTATGACATCGAGAGTGTGGCCTTCGACCCGGTGAGCTATTGGCGCGGCCCGGTCTGGGTCAACATGGATTGGATGCTGTATCACGGGCTCCGGCGCTATGGATTCCATGAAAAAGCCATGGCGGTCCGGCGGGACGTGCTGGCGCTGGCGAGCCGGTTCGGCTTTTACGAGTACTTCAGTCCTTACAGGAGTCGGGATCGCGGAGAGATCGGTGGGTTGGGCGGAGCAGGCTTTTCCTGGACCGCCGCCCTGTGCATCGACCTCATCGCCGAGCCGGAGGATCACTGGGGAGACATGAATGCGCGATAGGGTCCGTG
Source organism: Gemmatimonadales bacterium (assembly GCA_046760725.1). Classification (GTDB taxonomy): domain Bacteria; phylum Gemmatimonadota; class Gemmatimonadetes; order Gemmatimonadales; family GWC2-71-9; genus JBHIEQ01. The sequence continues at coordinate 674 of JBHIEQ010000079.1, read as the reverse complement.
TGGCAGCCGTTCAGATGAAGTGCCGCCTCGGCGACAAGCCGGCCAATCTTGCTGAGGCCGAGGCGCTGCTCAGCGAAGCAGCGGGGCGTGACGCCGAAATCGCATGCCTGCCGGAGCTCTTCGATATCGGATACGACTTGCGCGCTCTAGAGCCCTCGAGTGCCTTCGATCTTGCCGAGCCGGTTCCCGGCGGTCCGGGCGATCCCGCAGGTCCCACGGTGATGCGTCTTTGCGAGGTGGCTGCCGACCTGAATCTCGCGATAATCGCGGGTCTGATCGAACGGGGGGCAGCGGCGAGCAACGTCCTGTACGACACCGTTGTTCTCATCAACCGTAGTGGCGAGATTCGCGGCCGTTATCGCAAGTCGCACCTGTATCCCTCGGAGCGCGCGCTATTCAAGCCCGGTGATGAGCTTCCCGTGTTCGAGCTGGACGGCCTGCGCATAGGGATGGCGATTTGTTTCGAAGCCGCTTTTCCCCCAATTGCTGGCACGCTGGCGCTCGCCGGGGCACAGGTCATCTTCAATCCTTCGGCCATCCCGATCGGGTACGGCTACCTACAAGACCTGCGCACACGCGCACGCGCGCAGGACAATCAGATCTTTGTCGTTGCCGTCAATCACGTGGGAAGTGAGGGAAGCGTGACCTATTGCGGGCGCAGTCAGATCGCTGAC
>JBHIEQ010000078.1:0-9496 GCA_046760725.1 Gemmatimonadales bacterium | reverse complement strand
ACCGCATCCAACATCGAGCGAGTGCACGGATATTGGATCGCGCGTCGATTGGAGGTGACGACCGTCAGAGACGGACACCGAACGGTACTCGATCTCGAACAACTGCAGTTCGACACGGGCCTTGAGGATGAGTTCTTCAGCCAGCGTCAGCTCAAGCGGCGAGCGTGAGTGCCGCCACGTTGCACGTCCGATCATCCCGCTGGCGCTGCTGGCCATGGTGTTGTCGGGAACGGCAGCGCGCGCCCAGCAAGCCCAGGTCGGCGGATTCCTGCAGCTCGACCGACGTGTATCCCTGGCCGATTCGGTGCGACTCGCAGACTTCTACAACGTGTTCCGGCCGGAGTTCGGCGCAAGCTTCGAGGGTCGAGCGGAAGTCGTGGTGAGCGTCGACATGCGCTTCCACGATTTCACCAATGTGCGATCGACGGACGACTTGGACAGCGCCGACAGCCACTTCCCGAACTCGGTAACGGCGTGGGAGGCGTTCGCGCGCGTGTCCGGGTTTGTGATCGAGCCGCTCGATGTGACTGTTGGCAAGCAACGGATTCAGTGGGGAGCGGCCGATGGGCTCAACCCTACGGACCGGTTCAATGCGTACGATCTGTCGGACTTGACGGACTTCACTGCACGAATACCCACGTGGGCCGTGCGCGCAGAGTACTATGCGTCGGACGTATGGTGGCTCGAAGCAGTCTGGACCCCCACCGCGCACGGACCGCTCCTGCCCCCGGGGATGGACGACCTGCTCGCGGGGGCGGGGGGAGCGGCTCCACCAGTGCCCGTCGCCTCGTGGGAACAGCACTTCCGGCCACCGTCGCGGCGGCTTGGCAATGGCCAGTACGGGCTCAAGTTGGCCGGGAACGTCGCCGGCACGGATGTGTCGCTGAGCTACTTTGACGGGTTCGACGGCATCCCAGCGGTCGATCGCCTCCTGTTTGTCACGCCCGATACGGCATCCTCGTCGCCGACGTTCGACGTTCACGCGTGGAGCGCACTGCCGCGCCAGCGAGTGATCGGAGGCGACATGGCCAGCGAGTGGCGCGGCATCGGTTTGTGGGGCGAAGGTGCCGTCGTGTTCCCCGAGGAGATCGTGCTTCTTACCGACCTCGTCACACAGAGCGATAGTACGCGTGAGCGAATGGTTGCTTTGGACGACCGACCATACCCTACGTGGACCGTGGGTGGAGAATACACATTTCCGGGCGGATGGTATGTCGATCTCCAATGGGCACATGGGCTCTTCCTAGAGCGCGGTGCGGATCAGCTGCACGACTATCTCGTCAGCAGGTTCGAGCGGCGGCTCTCTAGGGAGACCGTGACTCTGACGCTCGACGCGGCCCTGGAAGTAGCGCAGTGGTCAGACTGGTCGGATCAACTGGGGATAGGGATCTTGCCGGCGGTGGTGTACGCGCCGCGAGACAACGTCGATTTCTCACTCGGTGCTTTCATCGTTGCCGGGAGCGGTAGCACGCTGTTCGGGAGATGGCAGGACGCGGACCAAGCCTATCTCCGGGTGAAGGCGAGCTTCTGAGGCACATTCAACAAATCCTCGAGACGGAGACGACTGCATGAATCGCCCACACGCCGTCCTTGCTACAGCGGTGACTCTTGCCGCGAGTTCAACCGTACCGGGCGCACAGAGCGCGCCGCAGACGCCCCAAGAAGTGGTCTCGTCGTTTCATAAGGCGCTCGCGCGGGGAGACTCGGCGACCGCCCTCGCACTGATGGACTCCGACGTAATCATATACGAGGGCGGGGGAGTGGAGAGCTCACGAGACGAATACCGCGCGCACCACCTCGGCGCAGACATCGCCTTTGCCGGCAACACGAAGCGGGAGGTGCTCGCCACCACGACGACTGAATCGGGCGACGTGGCCTGGGTGATCAGTACCTCCAGGACGAGCGGTACCTTCCGCGAGCGAGACATCCGATCCCGCGGCGCGGAAACCATGATCCTTCGAAAGACGGATGAAGGCTGGCGCATAGTGCACATCCACTGGTCGTCACGGTCAGAACGACGCTGAGCATCCCGGATTGCCTTGGCGTGCCGAAGGGCGCGCCGGTTCGGTCTAGCCGCCGCCCTCCGGCCTGAGGCCCCGCTTCTCCAATAGCGGCCCTATGTCGGGCGGCCGCCCTCGGAACGCCTCATACAGCTCCATTCCGGGACGTGTCCCGCCCTTCGACAAGATCTCCTTGCGGTATCTGTTGGCGGTTTCCTGGTCGAATAGACCCGTCTCCTTGAAAGCCTGAAAAGCGTCCGCGTCCAGCACCTCTGACCAGATGTAGCTGTAATACCCGGCGGCGTAGCCACCGGAGAAGATGTGCTGAAAATACGTGCTCCGGTAACGCGGGATGATCTCGTCTATCAGGCTAATCCGCTTCATTTCGGCGTCCTCGAAAGCACGCGGCTCGAGGAGCTTCGGCTCGGTGAGTGTGTGCCACGCCATGTCGAGATACGAAGCCGCCATGTACTCGACCGTCGCGAACCCCTGGTTGAACTTCGCCGCCGCCTGAATCTTCTGGATCAGCTCGTCCGGAATCGGCTCACCCGTTTGGTAGTGTCGAGCGAACATCCGCAGTACCTCGGGCTCGGCCATCCAATTCTCCATCACCTGCGACGGAAACTCAACGAAGTCGCGAGGCACGTTCGTGCCCGACAGTGACTCGTACGTCACGTCCGAGAATAGACCGTGTAACGCATGACCGAACTCGTGAAACAGCGTCGATGCCTCCGTGAGAGACAGGAGCGACGGCGAGTCATCGGTCGGCGGCGGGAAGTTGAAGTTGTTCGTGACAATCGGATGAACTTCGCCGTCGAGGCCGGACTGAGAGCGTAACGCGTTCATCCAGGCGCCGCCGCGTTTGCTCGGTCGCGCAAAGAAATCCATGTAGAGCACGCCGAGGTGCGAACCGTCTGCTTCCCTTACCTCGAACACCTGCTGGTCCCGATGCCAGCGGGGAACGTCGGTTAGCTCGGTGAAAGTGATGCCGAAGAGCTTACCGGCGACCCGGAACGCGCCATCACGTACGGCGGTGACCTCGAAGTAGGGACGGAGCGCCTCCTCGTCGAGAGCGTACCGCGCGCGGCGCACCTTTTCCGTGTAGTAGCGCCAATCCCATCCCTCGAGCTCGGCCTCGACGCCGTCCTCCCGCATCATCTCCCGCAGCGCATCGCGTTCGTCCTTCGCCACACGCAACGCTGCCTCCCAAATCTGATCCAGGAACCTGTACACACGATCGGGTGTCTCGGCCATGTTGTCGGAGAGCACGAAATGTGCGTGGGTTTCATAGCCCATGAGCTTCGCACGCTCCGCACGGAGCTGCGCCATGCGGGCGAGGATCTGCTTGTTGTCCGCGTCATTGTCATTGTCGCCCCGCAATGCGTAGCCCATGAACATCCGCTTCCGCAGCTCGCGATTCGGCGAGTACTGGAGGAAGGGGTTGATGCTGGGACGCTGAAGCGTGAATGACCAGCCCGAGTCGTGAGCCCTGCGCTGTGCCTCCTTGTGGGCTGCGGCAACGAGGCTTGCGGGTAGCGCGCCGAGGTCGGTCGAGTCAGTGACGTGCAACTCAAACGCGTTCGTTTCTTTCAGGACATTGTCGCCGAACTGCTGTGAGAGTTCGGCCAACTCGGCGTTGATCTCCCGTAGCCGGGTCTGGGCGATTGAATCCAGATTCGCACCGCTGCGCACGAACGTTTTGTGCGTTTCTTCGAGCAGCCTCTTCTGCTCGGGACTCAGGTCTAGCTCATCGCGCCGGTCGTAAACCGCTTTGACACGCTCGTAGAGAGCACGATTGAACGTGATGTCGTCGCGGTGCGCCGCTAGCTCCGGTGATATGATTCGTGCCGTCTCGCGCGTGACGTCGTTGGAGTGCGCCGAGTTGACTGCGAAGAACACATTTGAGACGCGCGTGAGCAGCTTGCCGCTACGCTCCAGGGCCTCGATGGTATTGGCAAAGGTGGCTGTCTCCTTGTTGGCAATGATCGTCGCCACCTCGGCCTCGTGAGTGGCCATTGCCTCACGGAAAGCCGGCAAATAATGCTCGTCGTTGATCTCGTCGAACGGCGGTACGCCGAATTGTGTGCCACTCCCCAAGCAGGGGGTTGTCCTGCGCGACCTGCACCACCAGTCGGTCAGAAAGACCGGCGGAGATTGCGGCGAGCCAGCCGATCAGCACGGGCACGACTATGGGGACGGAACGCTGGTATCTCATGATTCCCTCTGGGTTCAATCGCCTATGCCGCGATGGGTTCAAACTACCTAGAAGGGAGTGAGCTCGGAACGTGGATTCTGCTAGGAAAAAGATCGATCCAGCCGAAGAAGCGTATGGAGCAGGACGTTGGCGCCGGCCACGATGTGTCGCGGATGCGAGAACTCGCGAGGAGAATGACTGATACCCGCTACGCTGGGAATGAAGATCATACCCACGGGCGCCAACCTGGCGATGCTCTGTGCGTCGTGCCCAGCACCGCTCGGCATGCGCAGTGTGCTGTGGCCAAGTCGAGTGGCCGCATCGGCGATTGCCTGCCTGATTCGCCGATCCGTGAGCGCCGCCCGGCTGACGTAGAACTGGTCGAACTGGAGAGGCGTGCGCATAGCGCGTGCAAGCTCCTGGCTTTCGGCCTCGATCTGTCCGTACAGTCGGTCGATCTTGCCCATCTCAAGATCGCGTAGTTCGAGCGTCAATGTCGCGTGGCCGGGGATGACGTTCGGTGCGCCCGGACTCACTTGCAGCTGGCCAACCGTTGCGACCTGCCGCCCCTCCGTGCGCGTCGCGATCCTGTTGACGCCCTCCACGAACCGCGCCGCCGCCAAGAGGGCATCACGGCGGTTTTCCATCGGCGTCGTCCCCGCGTGATTCGCATACCCCTCGATCGTCACGTGCCACCGCTTGATTCCAACGATACCCTCGACGACTCCGATCTCAATGCGCTCCCGCTCGAGTACTCCCCCCTGTTCGATATGCAGCTCGACATACGCCGATATGTCACCGGGATCACGCTTCGCCTCGGCGAGCCTGGCCGGATCGCCGCCCAGAATCCTGATGCCGTCGCGAATCGTGTGGCCGCTGTGAGTGACGAGGTCCAGTTCGGAAGGATCCACTTCTCCGCTGAGCGATCTACTGCCTGTCTTCCCACCTTCCTCGTTCTGGAAGATCACGATCTCCACAGGGTGGCGGAGGGAGACTCGGAGATCCACCAGAGTGTGCGCAACCTCGATAGCGCCCATCGACCCAACCTGCCCATCATAGTTTCCACCCTGAGGGACGGAGTCGATGTGGGAGCCGAGCATGAGAGGCGGTAGGTCGGCCACGCGTCCCGGCCTAAGCCCGATGATGTTGCCAGCAACGTCTATCGAGGGTTCCAGTCCGGCATCGACCATCAGTCGGCGAACGTACCGCCGGGCCGCGAGATCGGCCTCGCTATAGGCAACACGACTGATGCCACCATCGGGGGTCCGCCCGAACTGCGCCAGCTCGCTGAGATGCCTGTTCAACCGCTCGCCATCCACCCGGAACTGCGGGTCCTGCAAGAGGCCGCGTAGCGCCGAGTGTGATGCCGTAGCCGCCTCCGCCCCCCGCGTCATCCCCGTCATCTGCGTCCAATGCGCGTCATTCCCCTTCGCTCCAACTCGTCGTTGAACGCCTCGAGCTGCCCTTCGAGCACCAGATTTAGCCGTTCGAGATGTTCCTCCAGCTCCCTCGACAGTTCCTCGAACACGCGATAGGCCGCATCCGTGGGCTTTGCGTCCCCGGTTTCCACGCTGCGGCGCAACGAGGCCAAGCGGTTGTTCAACCTGATGGGGAAGTTCAAGGGATCCTGGCGGCTCTCATTCTTTACCTGGTAGAGTGCCTGCTCGATCTCGGCCAGCGGATCAAGTAGGCGAGCCGCCGACTCGCGCAGGGCCGCGTCCCCGGGCTCTCTCACTCGCTGCTCCACCTGCTGTCGGATCCGCCGGATCTCGATCACCGCTTCGTTGGCTGCACTGGTCTTGTCACGAATCCGACTCGCCAGTGCAAACTGCTCTTCCAAGTCGGCCGCAGTCACTCCCTCGAGTCTGGGATCCATCTTCAGATCGAGCCACACCGATTGCGTCTCTGCGCCGACCGTGAGGCGCACCTCATACCTGCCGGGCGGCGCCAGAGGCCCACGCTCGGGACGGGCGCTCCAGATGATCATCCCCTCGAACGCAGTGGCGCCCTCGTAGCGCAGATCCCACTCGAACGTGTTGAGTCCCTTCGCGGTCGTGGGAGGCGAAGGGGCCGCGAACCGGCCGGTAGCAGGCGGATAGGACGGCTGGGTCCCTACCAGTGTCCGGACAATCCCCCCCCGCGCGTCCCTAATCTCGATGGTCACTTCGTCCGCATCGTCCGCGAGCAGATATTGGATCACCGCGTCTTGCACCCGCCGGACTGCTCGGTGCGGCGTGAACAGATGAACAGACTCGCCTGCGATCTCCGGCGTCCACTGCCGCAAAGGATCGATGTCATCCATGATCCAGAAGCCGCGTCCGTGCGTTCCTAGAACGACGTCATGCTCCTTCACTACGACGTCCCGGACGGGCGTGTCAGGTAGGTTGCGCTGCAGCGAGTGCCAGCTGTCACCGGCATCCAGTGAGAAATAGACGCCGTGTTCCGTGCCGAGAAAAAGGAGACCCGGTCGCACCGGATCCTCCCTCACCGCGCGAGCGAAGTGTCCAGGCGCTATGCCATCTGTGATCCTAGTCCACGATTCCCCATAATCCCGCGTGCGCCATACGTACGGAGCCTGGTCGTCCACCTGGTAGCGGTTGGCGGCGACATATGCGGTCCCGGGAGCATGGCGGGACTCGTCGATGATCGAGACACGCGTGTACCTCGGCATGTCGGGCGGCGTGACGTTCTCCCAAGTGGCACCGCCGTCCCGCGTGATATGCAGAAGACCGTCGTCGGATCCCGCCCAAATCGTGTTGATGTCGTGATAAGAGGGCGCCAGGGCGAAGATCGTCGCATAGACCTCGGGCCCGTTCATGTCCATCGTGATGAGGCCGCCCGTCGGGCCGAGTGTCGCCGGGTCGGCCAGAGTCAAATCGGGGCTGATTCGCTCCCAACTCTGCCCGTCGTCAATCGTCTTCCAGAGGTGTTGTGAGGTTGTGTACATGACCGTTGGATCGAGCGGAGAGAACATGATCGGAAACGTCCACTGCCATCGCTCCGGCAGGTCACTCGCCGGCTCGCCAGAGAAGAAGCGGGGATATACCTGAATGTCCCGAATCTGCCCGTTGGAGCGGTCGTAGCGCGTGAGCAGCGCGCCCTGACTGCCGGCGTAGAAGAGGTCGAGGTCCGTCGGATGCTGCGAGATCCAACCGCTCTCGCCGCCCCCGACGGCGTAGTACCAGCCGTGATTCGGCCCCCGTGCCTGCATGTGATTCCAATCCTCACTCGGCACGCACACCGTGCTGTTGTCCTGCTGCGCCCCACACACGTGGTAGGGGAAGTCGTTCGTCGCCATCACGTGGTACAGCTGCGTGGTCGGGTAGTCCTGCTCGGTCCAGGTCTCACCGCCGTTGATGGTGACGTTTCCGCCACCGTCGTTGCCATTGATCATGCGCAGGGAGTTGTTGGGGTCGATCCAGAGATCGTGTTGGTCACCGTGCGGCGGGCGGATCACGATGTCGAATGTGACACCGCCGTCCGTGGACTTGTAGAAACCTGTGTTTAAACCGTAGACCACGTCCTCGTCCAGCGGATCTGCGTAGATTCTGGTGTAGTAGAAATTCCTCTGCCTCAGCTTCCTCTCGTTGTTCGTGAGAGTCCACGTGGCGCCGCCGTCGTCGGACCGGAACACTCCACCTTCGCGCGCCTCGACCATAGCCCACACCCTGTTCGGATTGACGGGCGAGACTGCGACACCGATCTTGCCGATCGGCGGCTCTGGCATGCCGGCGTTGTCGCTGAGCTCCGTCCATGTGTCTCCACCGTCCGTGGACTTGAAGAGCCCCGAATAGGGCCCGCCGCCCCACATCTTCCAGGCCTTGCGGTACACCTGCCACGTCGAGGCGTAGATGACGTCGGGATCCGTCCGGTCGATTACGAGATCGACCGCACCAGCGCTGTCGCTCACGAAGAGCACCCGCTCCCAGCTCTCGCCTCCGTCTCGCGACCGGAACACACCGCGCTCTGGATTGGGACCGTAAGGATGTCCCAGGGCAGCCACATAAACGATATCGGGATTCGTCGGGTGAATCCGTACGCGAGAGATCGCCTGGGTCTCGGCTAGACCCATGTGGCGCCAGCTTTCGCCGCCATCCGTCGATTTGTAAACCCCGTCACCTTGAGTGATGCTGCCCCGCAGCTCCGTCTCCCCCGTCCCGATGTACACCACATCAGGATCGGTCTCCGCCACCGCGACCGCCCCCACCGACGAGCTGGTTATCTGACCGTCGGTGACGGGAAACCACGTCGTGCCGCCATCGACCGTCTTCCACAAACCGCCACCCGTGGCACCGAAATAGTACTCGTAGGGACGACTTGGACTGCCGGCTACGCCGATCGAACGTCCGCCGCGGTCGGGACCTATGTTCCGCCACCTGAGACCCTCGATCACCTGGTCCAAGTCGGGCTGCTGTGATATGAGCGAAGCCGGGACCGAGAATAGAAGGAGCATGAGCGCGAAACGGGATCCGGGGTACGCCATGAGGCCGTCTCCTGCTTGGATTCTAATAGGGACTCAACGGATGGATTCTGCGTCCGGTGCAGGGATGTGGGAAGGGTCCGTCCACTGCGTGGAGAGAGACCGGCCCCCCAACAGATACTTCATGGGAAGTCGGGACGGCCCGGCCGAACCGTGGATCCGCCCAACGTAGCCCAACCCTGTGATCTCCGCGACACCCGGCAATCGAATGCCGGCCTGACCGGGCGACACGAGACAGTGCCAGATGATCGATTCCCGCCCTGAACTGAAGAGCCTTCGGTGGAGTGGCTGGTCCCGACCTGACCACGAGCCGCTCGGTCCCAAGGGATCGGCTCGTACCTGTAACCTCCGTCGTCCGGTTCAGGCTCTCCGCAGCCGCGGAACTTCAACCGCTGCAGGACTTCCATTCGATCTGGTCAGTGAATCACGGCCGCGTAGGGGATTGTTGGAGCACCGAGGATGCGCCAGGCCGAGTAGCCGATGAACAGATCGCCCGCATCGCTCACGCAATCGCAGTACCGCTTGGTGAGTTTGAGCACGGCGCCACTTCACTAGAGCGTTGCCGTCAAGGTTGTGTCAAGACCGGCCGTCGGGGCATCTGTGCCTGACACGCTGCAGCGCGAAATCCCGACACTCCTCGTGCTCTATGCGGGATCTGATGATGCGAACGCTCACTTTACTGCTGGTTGTCGACATAGCCGTGACCCCCGTTTCCGCAGCAGCCGCAATCCAGCAAGAAGCTCCCAGGCGCCCACCCGTGGCTGCCAAGCACCCGCACCGACTGGAGGCGCACGGGCACGTGCGTATCGACGACTACTACTG